>NZ_JBHTLK010000067.1:0-29855 GCF_042678885.1 Saccharothrix hoggarensis | reverse complement strand
CGCCACCACAGCCGGTGGTCCCGTCACCGCCGCCACCGCCGGTGCGACCCCCGCCACCGGGGCAGTCGCCGCCCCTGCCGCCGTCGGCGGCGATCCCGTCCGCGGCCGACCTCGACATGCCGGAACGCCGGGCGACGCGGGCGGAGAGCGTCGACAACACCGTCCGCGACCAACGCCGCTGGGGCCTGACCGCGATCATCCTCATCCTCGGCGCGAGCGCGCTCGCCCGCCAGGCCGCCAACCGGCGCCGGTAGCGCCGTCCTCCGAAGGTGCGACGCGCGGCCCGACCAACGGCCGACGTGCCGCCGCCGCCCGCCGCCCTACCGTCGGTTCCGCAAGTGATCCGTGGAGGGGGACATGGGCGGACGCATCGCGGCGTTGGACGTGCTGCGCGGGGTGGCGATCCTGGGCACGTTCGGGACGAACGTCTGGGCTTTCACGCACCCGGGAGGGCCGGCGGGGTTCCTCGCCGATTTCGGCGACAGCGGCGACGCGCTGCTGCGCATGATCAGCAACGGCAAGTTCCTGGGCCTGCTCTCGATCCTGTTCGGCATCGGCCTGGCGATCCAGCACGACTCCGCGGTGCGCCGCGGCCGGAAGTGGCCCGGCTGGTACCTGTGGCGCTCCGCGCTGCTCATGGTCGAGGGCCTGGTCCACTACGTGCTGATCTTCGAGTTCGACGTGCTGATGTTCTACGCGGTGGTGTCGGTGGTGGTCGCCTACCTGGTGGGCCGCGGTCCTCGCGTCATCCGGGCGTGGCTGGTGGCGTTCGGCGCGGTGCACCTGTTCCTCGTCGGCGTGCTCACGCTCGGGTTGCTCGCCGGTCAGGCGCAGGTCAGCGGTCCGGGGCTCACGGTGAGCACGGCGAGCTGGTGGGGGCAGGTGGAGTCGCGGATCGAGCTGTTCGCCCTGTTCCGCGCCGAGGGGTTCTTCGTCCTGCCGCTGAGCGCCGTGCTGTTCCTGGCGGGCGCCCGGCTGCTGAGGGCCGGGGCGCTGGAGAACTCGCCGCGTGGCGCCAAGGTTCAGCGCCGGCTCATGGTGTGGGGCCTCGGGGTCGGCGTGCCGCTGAACGTCCTGACGACGCTCGCCGGGCCGAACTGGTTCGCCGTGGACCGGTACGTGGTCGCGCCGCTGGTCGCGTTCGGGCTGCTCGGCGGGATCACCGCGCTGGTGCACCGGATGCGGCCGGAGCCGGGGTTCCTGCGCGGCGGCGTCGCCGCGGTCGGCCGGTCGGCGTTGAGCTGCTACATCGGCCAGAACGTGATCGCGTCCGCGCTGTGCTACCAGTGGGGCCTCGACCTGGCGCGGCGCGGGGAACACCTCGGCGCGTGGCTCGCCGTCGGCCTGTGGTTCCTGGTGTCGGCGTTGCTCCTGCTCGGCGCGTCCTGGTGGATGCGGCGGTTCGAGCGCGGCCCCGTGGAGGCGCTGTGGGACCGCGCTTACCGGGCGCCGCAACGGGAACGGCGCCCGGTGGGCGCGTAGGCGTCGCCCGCTAGTCCTGCTTCAGGCGGTCCGGCACGGCGGCCAGCTCGTACTTCCGCCAGAAGTACGCGTCGGCCGCGTGCTGGTCCGCCGCGAAGTTGATCGCCTCGGCGATCCGGCCGTCGGCGACGCGGAACGCCAGCGCCCAGGTGATGTCCAGGCCCTCCGGGTTCGTGCTCCAGCCGCGGTGCAGGTCGACGACCCAGTCGCCGTCCGCGGCCAGGAAGATCGGCTCCGCCTTGAAGCCGGCCTTGGCCAGCTCGCCGAAGAACGCGACCACCTCGTCGGCGCCTGCCTTGGTGCCCGACAGGGGGTGGTGCCCGGGGATCGTCCACCGGATGTCCTCGGCGAAGACCGCCTTCAACGCCGCCAGGTCACCGGACCCGTAGGCCTGGTAGAACCGGCGGATCAACTCGACGTTGGGGTGGTCCTGCGACACCGCATGTCCTCTTCTCGTCACGCTTCGACCGGCCCGACCACCCAACCAGCGGCGCCCGCGCCGGGTCCAATACCCGTGCCCATACCCTTTGGGCATGAGTCCTCTCGACGTGGACACCAGGGTGCTGCGGTACTTCGTGGCCGTGGCGGACCGGTTGAGCTTCACCAGGGCGGCCCGCGACCTGTACGTGTCCCAGCCCGTGCTGAGCAGGCAGGTCCGGCGGCTGGAGGAGGACCTCGGCGTCGAGCTGTTCGTCCGGACGGGACGGGACATCCGGCTGACCGCGGCGGGCGGCCGGATGCTGCCGCTGGCACGTCAAGCGCTCGACCACTGGCAGGAGACGGTCCGCGTGGTGCGGTCCGCGGCGGCGGCCGAGGCGAACGTGCTGCGGGTCGGGTTCGTCGCGTCCGGCGGCGGGACGGTGGCCCGGCGGGCGCGGGCGGCGTTCGCCGAGGAGCGGCCCGAGGTGACGATCGAGCCGAAGAGGTTCGACTGGGGCGGCGAGCCGGACGCGCTGCGGCAGGGGTTGGCCGACGTGGCGTTCGTCTGGCTGCCCGCCGACACCGACGGCCTGCGGTCCCGGATCGTGGCGACCGAGCGGCGGTACGTCGCCCTGGCCCGCGAGCACCCGCTGACGGCGCGTCCCGAGGTCGGCATCGGAGACCTGCGCGACGAGCCGCTGATGTGGACCAGGAAGGCGCCCAAGGCGTGGGTGGACTGGTGGGCGGTCAGCCCGAGGCCGGACGGCCGCGAGCCCGTCTGGGGGCCGGAGAACGACAACGTCGAGGAGATGCTGGAGCACGTGGCGACCGGGGCGGCGGTGTGCATCGGGCCCGAGTCGATGGCGACGTACTACGCGCACCCCGACCTGGCGTGGCGGCCGATCACCGACATCGAGCCGCTGCGCGTCGCCGTGGCGTGGGTGCCGGACAACGCCAACCCGGTGGTGCGCGCGTTCGTGGAAGCCACCCTCCGGCTCGCCGGCTGACCGCGCGGGCGGGTGGCCGTCAGGTTGGCCTCACCCACACCGCCGCGCACACGTCCCCGTCCTCCTCGACCCCGAGTGCCACCCGTTCTGCCTGTCCCGCGCCGATCAGCGGAACCGCCCCGCCGTGATTAAGGGGGCCACGGCGGGGCGGTTCGTCAACGCGGGACGGAGGTCACCCTCCAGCGGTCACTTTCCAGCGATCACGGGTAGTTGACCACGTACCGCTGCTGGGTGGCCATGTTCGCCGCGCCACCGATGCCGTTCACGACGTTGTCGATCGTGCCGACACCGCCGAGCGACACCGTGACCAGGTCGTGCAGCCGCACGCCCGACCGGTTGGGCACCTCGAAGCCGTTCGCGGTCCGGATGCTCGGGTCGGCCTGGTTGAAGGCGTACACGCCCATGCCCCAGCCCTCGTGCGTGGTGACGTGGTCGGCCACCTTGTACCCGGCCCAGCCCAGCTGCGAGCCGTTCATCCACGCGGCCTGGTTCGGCGGGTCGTACGGCAGCTCGTTCTGGTAGAAGTACGTGCGGCCGCCGTTGCCGTTCCACAGCGTGTTGTACTGCTGGTAGTGCTCGACGAACAACCCGTACGCCGTCACGTTGTCACCGTTGACGACGACGCCGTTGCGGCCGGTGTTGACGTTCCAGCCGGTGGGGCTCGTGCCGTGGTCGGCCCGCCACACCCACGTGTGGTCGACGATCACGTTGTCGCTGTTGATCTCCAGTGACACCGTGGCCTTGCCCGCCTGGGAACCGCCCACGCGCAGGTACACGTCGTGCAGCGAGGTCGGGTTCGCCGCGTGCGACGCCGACGAGGTGGTCGGACCGACCTGGAGCAGCACGGGGGAGTTCTGCACACCGGCGTCCACGAGGAACCCGGCCAGCTTCACACCGTCCACATCGGACACGGCCATCGCGGGCTTGCCGGTGTCGGGCGACAGGGTCGCGAGACCCATGCCCAGCACGACGGTGTTCGGCCGTGTCACGTTGATCGTGTCGTTCAAGCGGTGCACACCCGGCGTGAGCAGGAGGTGCTTGCCCTGCGCCAGCGCCGCGTTCGTCGTCGCCACCGGCGTGCCGGGCTTGACGATGAAGAAGTCGGCCAGGGAGATGGACTGCCCGGCGGGCGCGCCGCTCTCCCAGCTCGTGCCGCGGGCGTTCTGCCGCAGCGCGGGGACGAACACCTTGTACTCGCCGGTGTTGTCGAAGTACAGGAACGGCTTCTCGCGCACGACCGGGCTGGTGTCGACGGTGGTGTGCGACGGGTTCGGGAAGTGCTGCGCGGGCGCGCCGGGCGAGCCGACGAACACCATGTTCCACACCGAGCCGCTCCAGCCGCCGGCGAGGTTGCTGTTGCGGGTCAGGAACTGCTGCTGCGAACCGGACACGGCCACGCCGTCGATCTTGCTGTCCACGATGAGGCCGCCGGACGCCCAGCCGTCGCCGCCGTTCCACAGGTGGATCTGGCCGCGCAGGTGCATGCGCCGGTACGCCGCCGCCTGCGACACCGCCCACCGCTCGATCTGGTTGGCCGGCAGGGTGACGGACATGTTCTCCGCGCCGCGCCAGAAGTTCTGCGTCGCGTTGCCGAGGTTGTTCGGGTTGTCGCCCTGCTGCAACCAGTCCGCCTCGACGCGGATGTGGCCGTTGATGTTCACGTCGTCCGGGTGCAGGCCGAGACCGGCGACCTGGGTGTAGAACCGCAGGTTCACGTCGGCGTTGTAGGAGCCCGGCTTGAACAGCACCGCGTACCGCTCGCTGCCGAACTGGTTGGTCTTCATCTGGGTGGCGATGGCGTCGAGCCGGGCCTGCATGTCCGACTGGGACGATCCGGGCCCGTACACGAACACGTTCGGACCGAAGTCCGGGTTGCGCGGGTCGGTCGGCGGGATTGTGGTGCCTCCCGTCTCGGTGTTGACCGCCAGCTCCCACAACGAGTAGCCGTAGCCGGTGGCGCGCGCCGTGCCGTACACCCGCAGGTAACGGCCGGAGCCCGCCACGGTCAGGTTCTGCACGCCGCCGGTGCCGGTGGTGGTGGAGTAGACGTTCTGCCACGTGGAACCGTTGTCGGACAACTGGATCTGGAACGCGCGCCCGTAGGCGGTCTCCCAGGTCAGCGACACGCGGCAGACCTGCTGCGTGGAGCCGAGGTCGACCTGGAGCCACTGCGGGTCGGCGAACGCGCTGGACCAGCGGGTGCCGGCGTTGCCGTCGACCGCCGCGGCGGCGGGCGTGCCGCCGTTCTCGACGGACGACGCGGTGGCCGGCCGGTTCAGCGCGGCGTTGGCGGTGCCGCACTCGGCGGCCTGGGCGGATTGGGTGATCACGGGGCTGAGCGCGGCGGCGAGCCCGAGGGCCAGCGCCGCGGTCAGCACGCGGGAACGGGAGCGGGGAGAGCTCATGGTCCTACCTGACGAGGTAAGGGGCGGAAGATGGCCCGGAGCAATGCCTCCGTGGCACCGGAGGCGCTGAGAGAGCGCTCTCTCGGAGCGTAACGCTCACGTCACGACGACGTCAACGACGCCTCAACCGGATTCCCGCACCACCAGCGCCGGGTCGAAGATGACCGACTTCGGCGGCAGGCCGGGCTGGTCCACGTGGGTCAGCAGCAGGCGGGCCATCTCGGCGGCCATGTCCTCGACCGGTTGGCGCACGGTGGTCAGCCGCGGCCGGCACACCAGCGCCGGGTTGCTGTCGTCGAAGCCCACCACGGCCACGTCCTCCGGCACCCGCCTGCCGTGCTTCTGCAGCACCAGCAACGCGCCCTGCGCCATCAGGTCGTTCGCCGCGAACAGGCCGTCGATGCCGGGGTGCTCGGCCAGCAGCCGCTCGGTCGCGGCCTCGCCGCTGGCCGACGTGAACCCGCCCTCGGCGATCGGGACGTACGGGAAGCCGTGCCGCGCCATCGCGTCCCGGAACCCGGTCAGCCGGTCCTGCGACGCGGGCACGTCCAGCGGGCCGGTCACCGTGGCGACCTGGGTGCGTCCCGCCCCCACCAGCCGGTCGGCGGCGAGCTTCGCCCCCGCCTGGTGGTCGAGGTCGACGTAGCTGATCGGCACCGGCCGGGCGGGCCGCGCGAACAGCACCGCGGGCAGCTCCGCCTCCACCAGCCGGGCGGGCAGCGGGTCCTCGGCGTGGGTCGAGACGAGCAGCGCGCCGTCCGCGCTGCCCTGCCGCAGGAACCCCATGACGTCCTCGCGCGCCCGTTCCGTGTCGGCCACCATCAGCACCGGGTGCACGTTGCGGGTGCGCAGGAACCCGAGCACCCCGCTGGCCACCCGGCCGAAGAACGGGTCCGCGAACACGCGGGCCGCGAACGCGTCCTCCTCGCCGGGGTCGCCCGCGCCGGACACCACCAGCGCGATCGTCCCGGCCCGCTTCGTCACCAGCGATCGGGCCGCGCGGTTGGGCGCGTACCCGGTCTTGTCGATCGCGGCCCGCACGACCTCCTGGATCTTGTGGTCGACGTTGCGGGTGCCGTTGACGACCCGCGAGACGGTGGCGCGGGACACGCCGGCGACCCGCGCCACGTCCTCCAACGTCGGCGGGGCCGTCGGCGGTCTGCTCATGCGCCTATTCTGCCACGTGTGGAGAGCGCTCTCCGAGAGTGAGCGGCGTGTCGCCCGCGGACGGGCCCACCAGCAGGGTGAACCCGCCCGGCTCGACCGCCCACCCCTCCGGCGTCCAGTGCCGGTACGCCCGCTCGGGCACCTCGACGTCCACCTCGACCGCCTCGCCCGCCGCCGCCGACACCGCGGCCCACCCGCCCAGCCAGCGCTCGGGCCGTTCCACCGCGCTGCCCGGCCGCGTCACGTACACCTGCACGACCTCGCGCCCGACCCGCCCGCCGGTGTTGCGCACCCGCACCCGGACGCCGCCGGCCGTCGCCACGGCCTCCTCGTACGCCCACGTCGTGTACCCGAGGCCGTGCCCGAACCAGTAGGCCGGCTCGGCGCCGGAGCGGCGCCAGGCGCGGTAGCCGACGTGCAGGCCCTCGTCGTAGCGCAGCACGCCGTCCCGCGGCGTCACGTCCGACACCGGCAGGTCGGCCCCGGCGGCGGCCCACGTCGTCGGCAGCCGCCCGCCGGGCTCGCGGAAGCCGAACAGCACGTCGGCCAGCCCGTGCCCGGCCTCCTGGCCGGGGAACCAGGTCAGCAGCACCGCCGCCACCTCGTCCCGCCACGGCAGCTCGACCGGCCCGCCGGAGTTGACCACGACCACCGTCCGGTCGTTCACCGCCCGGACCGCGCGCACCAGCTCGTCCTGCCGGCCGGGCAGGGCCAGGGACGTGCGGTCGAAGCCCTCGCTCTCGATCTCGTCCGTGGTGCCGACCACGACCACGGCGACGTCGCTCGCGCGGGCCAGCTCCACCGCCAGCGCGAGCTCGTCGTCCTCGCTCAGCCGGGGCGGGTCGGCGGCCAGCACGGTGGCCGTCCCGGTGTCCGCGCGCAGCTCGCGGCGGGCCAGGAGGTCCACCGTCGTGCCCGCGTCGAGGTGCACGGTGGCGTGCCGGTATGGCGGGGTGAGGTGGATGACCGCCGGGTCGTCGGTGTCGAGCGGCACGTCCTCGTCCACGACCCGCGCGCCGGCCACGTCGAGCGTGAGGCGGCCGAACCCGGCGACGGAGATCCGCCAGTCGCCCGTCGCGTCCACCGCCAGCCGCCCGCTGACCTCCACCGTGCGCGCGCCGTCGACCAGCGGCACCTCCAGCACGCGGCCGAGGAGCCGGTGCTCGGCGGACAGCTCCGCGCCGTCGGCGTCGAGGAGCCGGACCAGCACGCCGGGCACGTCGTCGTGCGGGTGGCGGGAGTTGCCGGTGGTGAGCGGCGCGGGCCGGTCCGCGAGCCGGACGCCGGCCGTGTGCACGACGTCCGCGACCTCCGCCAGCCCGTCGAGGAACGACACCACGGACTCGGGGTAGACGCCCGCGCTGCCACCGCCCTGGATGCGGGCGGTGGCCGCGTTGGGGCCGAGGACGGCGACCTTCGCGCCGGGGGACAGCGGAAGGGCGCCGTCGTTGCGGAGCAGCACGGTGCTCGCCGCCACCGCCTCGCGCAGCAGGTCGAGCGGCGCGTCGACCTCGGGCCGCGACGGCGTGGCGCCGTTCAGCGCGCCGACCCGCCCGGCCAGGCGGAGCAGCCGGCGAACCTTGTCGTCCAGCGCGCTCTCCGGCACCTCGCCGTTGTCGACGGCGTCGGCGAGGGCGTTCCACGGGCTCTCCGGACCGGGCATGGCGAGGTCCTGGGCGGCCCGGCCGGACGCCACCGTCGAGCGCACCGCGCCCCAGTCGGACACGACCAGCCCGTCGAAGCCCCAGGAGCCCTTCAGCGGCTCGTCGAGCAGCGGGTTCTCGGACATGGTGGTCCCGTTGACCGCGTTGTAGGCGGACATCACCACCCACACCCCGGCCTCGACGGCGGCCTCGAACGGCACCAGGTACAGCTCGTGCAGGACGCGGTCGGCGACGCGGGCGTCCAGCGTCATGCGCTCGGTCTCGGAGTCGTTGGCGACGTAGTGCTTGGCCGTCGCGGCCACCCCGCCGCCCTGCACGCCCCGGATGTAGGCCGCGCCGATGCGGGCCGTCAGCACCGGGTCCTCCGAGTAGCACTCGAAGTGCCGTCCCGCGAACGGCGAGCGGTGCAGGTTCAGGGTCGGGGCCAGCAGCACGTCGACGCCCTTGCGGCGGGCCTCGGCGGCGAGCAGGCCGCCCAGCCGCGCGACCAGCTCGACGTCCCAGGTGGCGGCCAGGGCGGTGGGGGAGGGCAGCGCCAGCGACGTGCTGCGCTCGTCCCACCCCTGGCCGCGCACCCCGATCGGGCCGTCGGACACGACGATCGACCGCAGGCCGAGGTCCGGCTCGTCGTGCGTCCGCCAGGCCGTCGCGCCGGTCAGCAGCCGGGCCTTGCGCGCCACGTCCACCTTGCCGACCAGGAGGTCCAGGTCAACGTCGTCCACCGGTGCCCCTTTGGTCGGAGAGCGCTCTCCGTGCCAGCCTCAGGCCAACCGCCCGCGCTGTCAACCCGCCGGGATCGGTCGGGTGACGCCGGGGCGAACGGCGGGGTGACGGGCGGTGGGGCGGGCGGTGAGGTGACGGCGGTCGGGTGACGCCGGGGGAACGGTCAGGCGATGTCGGCGCGGATCGCCGGCTTGCGGGGGTCGGCGGCGCGGTCGAGGAGGGCGGCCACCGGGAGGGTGGCGGCGCCGACCGCGACGGCGTCCGGGCCGAGGCGTCCCAGCTCGATCGAGATCTGCTCGTACGGGTGGCGCAGCGCGTGCGCGCGGGTGGCCGCGACGATCCGGTCCAGCTGGTGCGCGCCCAGCGCGAGCCCGGCCCAGCCGCCCAGCACGATCCGCTCGGGGTTGAACAGGTTCACCAGGTTCGCGATCCCGGCGCCCAGGTACCCCGCGGTCTCCTCCAGCACGCGGGCGGCGGTCTTGGAGCGCGGCGCGGCGGCGATCAGCGCGTCGACGCTGGACTGCTCGTCCGCGCCGGTCAGGTCCCGGCCGCGGGCCTTGCGGTAGCGGTCGAGGATGCCCTCGGCCCCCACGTACGCCTCCAGGCAGCCGAGCGCGCCGCAGCGGCACGGTCGCCCGCCGTACACGATGGTGGTGTGCCCCCACTCGCCGGCCGAACTGGTCGCACCCCGGTAGACGCCGCCGTCGGTCACGACGGCCGCGCCGACACCCGACCCGATGAGCGCCACGACCACGTGCCGGGCGCCCCGCCCCGCGCCGAACCACATCTCGGCCTGACCCTGCGTCTTGGCGCCGTTCTCGACGTACAGCGGCCACGCGTCGCCGGACGCGGAGGTGATCAGCTCGGTCAGCGGCACGCCGTCCCACCCGATGGTGGGCGCGTGCACGACGGCGTGCCCGGTGCCGTCGACGGTCGGGACCTGCTCCACCGTGCCGGGCACGCCGATGCCGACGCCGAGCACGGTTGACCCCGGCACCCCGGCCGCGGCGACGACGTCGCGGACCGAGGAGGCGATCAGCGCCGCCACGTCGGCGGGCGAGGACGGCGACAACGCGTGGTCGAACGCGGCCAGTTGCGCCAGGGACAGGTCGAACAGCTCGACCTTGATGCCGGTCTCGCCGACGTCCACGCCCACGACGTGCCCGAACGCCGGGTTGACGCGCAGCAGCACGCGCGGCCGGCCGCCGTCGGAGTCCACGGAACCGGCTTCCACGACGAGCCCGTCGTCCACCAGCTCACCGGTCACGTTGGACACGGTGGCGGCCGACAGGCCGGACAGCCGGGACAGCTCGTGCCTGCTCAGCGGACCGTCGAAGAACAGCGTCGACAGCAGCGTCGATCGGTTCTGCCGACGCAGGTCGCGGACGGTGGTGCGCTTCGGAGCCACGGGCCCACCTTAGTTTGCGACTTAAAATTAGACTAAGTTTGTAACCTGGTCGTTATTGACGTGACTTGGCTCACCGGGGTTGAGTCTGCAACGACACGAGGACGCGAGCAGCGTCCCAGCCGCGATGGCACCCGCGGCCCGCACCACGAGCGCTCGCACTTCCCCCCCGCCCGACAAGGAGAACCCATGCGACTCAGGCGAACGTCCGTCCTCGCCGTCGCGGCAGCACTGCTGTTCTCGGCCGCCTGCTCGGCCACGAACCCCGGCGCGAACAGCGGCGGCACCGGCGGCGTGCTGAACGTCGGCATGCCCAACGGTCCGCAGACCGAGAACAACAACCCGTTCCTGAACACGTCCGCGGCCAGCTCGCTCGGCTACCGCCGGCTGATCTTCGAGCCGCTGGCGATGGTCAACGAGACCAACCCCACGGAGAAGCCCAAGCCGTGGCTGGCCACCGAGTGGGCGTGGTCGGACAACTACAGCAAGCTGAGCCTGACCATCCGCGACGGCGCGACGTGGTCCGACGGCAAGCCGCTGACCGCCGAGGACGTGGCGTTCACCTTCGAGCTGCTGAAGAAGAACCCCGGCCTGAACGTCGACTCCGTGCCCTACGACGCGATCACCACGTCCGGGAACAAGGTCGAGGTCGGCTTCCCCCGCTCGCAGTTCGTCAACCAGAAGAAGATCTTCGAGCAGCTGATCGTGCCCAAGCACATCTGGTCGACGATCGCCAACCCGAGCACGGACCCGGTCAAGACCCCGGTCGGCAGCGGCCCGTACACGCTGAAGACCTTCACGTCGCAGACCGTCACGCTGGCCGTCCGCGACTCGTACTGGCAGGAGCTGCCGAAGGTCAAGGAGGTCCGCTACACCTCCTACAGCGACAACAACGCGCAGACCACCGCGCTGGCGACCGGCGCGGCCGAGTGGAGCTTCGTGTTCATCCCGAACTACGAGGCCGTCTACACCTCGAAGGACCCGGCGCACCACAAGCTCTACTTCCCGCCGGTGCTCGGCATCCACGGCCTGTGGTTCAACACCAAGGTCGCGCCGTGGGACAACCCGGCCCTGCGCCGGGCGGTCAACATGGTGATCAACCGCGACGACATCTTCACCCAGGGCGAGGCCGGGTACTTCTACCCGAAGGTCGACAACATCACCGGCATCCCGACGCCCGCCGGCGACTCCTACATCGCGCCCGAGTTCAAGGACGAGGTCGTCACGGTCGACGTCGAGGGCGCGAAGAAGGAGCTGGCCGCCGCCGGCTTCACCCTCCAGGGCGACAAGCTGCTCGACCCGTCGGGCAAGCCGGTCACGCTGAAGATGACCGTGCCGTCCGGCTGGTCGGACTACGTGACGAACCTGGAGATCATCAAGGACAACGTGTCCAAGATCGGCATCGAGGCCACGGTCGACCTGCCGAACGCCGACGCGTGGAGCAAGGCGCTCGACACCGGTGACTTCCAGGCCGCGCTGCACTGGACCAACAACGGTCCGACGCCGTACGACATCTACGAGAACATCATGAACGGCGCGCTGTACAAGCCGATCGGCGAGGGCGGCATCAACGGCAACTACGGCCGTTACGAGAACCCCGAGGCGACCGCGCTGCTCAACGAGTACGCCAACGCCGCCGACGACGCCGCCCGCAACGCGGCCCTGCACAAGATCCAGCAGATCCACGTGCGGGACATGCCGGTGGCCATCACCTCCGCCGCCAACGCGGGTGGTCAGTACAGCACGAAGAACTGGGTCGGCTGGCCGGACAAGGAGAACCCGTACGCGCCCGCCCAGCCCACGCTGGAGAACGCGCTCGACGTGGTCATGCACCTGAAGCCGGCCGCATGACGACGAGCACTTCACCGTCGGCCTCCGGGACCACTGAGGTGGTCCTGGAGGCCGACGGCCTGACCAAGCACTTCCCGGTCCGCAAGCGCGGGCGAGAGCTGCTGTCCCGGACCCAGCGCTCGGTGCGCGCGGTCGAGGACGTGACGCTCGGGCTGCACCGCGGCCGGGTCACCGCGCTGGTCGGCGAGTCCGGCTCGGGCAAGTCGACGGTGGCCCGGCTGCTGGCGCAGCTCTACCCCCAGACCTCCGGCTCCATCCGGCTGCACGGCGAGCCGGTGCGGACCAAGGGCAGCAAGCGCTTCCGGGCGTACAGCAAGCGCGTCCAGATGATCTTCCAGGACCCGTTCGCCTCGCTGAACCCCGTGCACACCGTGCGCTACCACCTGACCCGCGCGTTGAAGATCCACGGCAACGCGGGCAGGACGCCGCAGGAGCTGGAAGAGGCGCTGGCCAACCTGCTCACCCGCGTGCAGCTCACCCCACCCGAGCGGTACGTGGACAAGTTCCCGCACGAGCTGTCCGGCGGCCAGCGCCAGCGCGTGGCGATCGCCCGCGCCCTGGGCGCCGACCCGGAGGTGCTGCTGGCCGACGAGCCGGTGTCCATGCTGGACGTCTCCATCCGGCTCGGCGTGCTGAACCTGCTGCGCGACCTCAAGGAGCGCTTGCACCTCGCGATCCTCTACATCACGCACGACATCGCGTCGGCCCGCTACTTCGCCGACGAGACGTTCGTGATGTACGCCGGGCGCGTGGTCGAGGGCGGCGACAGCGAGACCGTCACCCAGCGACCCGCCCACCCGTACACCCAGCTGCTCATCGACTCCGCGCCGGACCCCGACCGGCCCGCCGTGCAGGAGAAGGACGGCGGCACGGGCGAGCCGCCGTCGCTGATCAAGCCCCCCGACGGCTGCCGGTTCAACCCGCGCTGCCCGCACGCGATGAAGGTCTGCGCGGAGAAGGTGCCGCCGCGGTTCGCCATCGGTGACGACGGCGACGGCGGCGGTGCCGGCGGCCACTTCGCCGCGTGCTGGCTCTACGGCGACGACCTGTCCGAAGGCGACAAGATCAAGCTCCGAGTCGTGGGGGTCACGTCCGACAGGACCGCCGCCGGCGCCGAGGAGGTGCTGTGAGCTACCTCCTCAAGCGGATCGCGTTCTACCTGTTCACCGCGTGGGCCGCGATCACCATCAACTTCTTCATCCCCCGCGTCATCCCGGGCGACCCGGTGCAGTCGCTGATCACCCGCTCGCGCGGCCAGATGACCAGCGAGGCCGTGCAGTCGCTCTACGTGCTGTTCGGGCTCGACAAGGACGCGAGCCTGGTCGAGCAGTACTTCAGCTACCTCGGTCAGCTGTTCCGCGGCGACCTCGGCCTGTCGTTCACCCACTTCCCGTCGCCGGTGTCGCAGGTCCTCGGCGACGGCCTGCCGTGGACGTTGGGGCTCGTCGGCATCACGACCGTGCTCGGCTTCGTCATCGGCACGGCGCTGGGCGCGGGCATCGGCTGGCGCCGAGGCTCGTGGGCCGACGCGCTGATCCCGGTGACCACGTTCGTGTCGTCCATCCCGTACTTCTGGCTGGGCCTGATCGCGATCGCCCTGCTGACCGGCCCGGACAGCTTCTTCCCGGCCTCCGGCGCCTACGACGGCGGCCTGGTGCCCAACCCGGACCCCCAGTTCATCGGCAGCGTGCTGCGGCACGGCCTCCTGCCCGCGTTCACCATCCTGATCTCGTCCATGGCGGGCTGGATCCTGTCGATGCGCAACATGATGGTCACGGTGGCCTCGGAGGACTACGTGACCGTCGCGCACGCCAAGGGCCTGTCCGACCGGCGGGTGATGTTGTCGTACGCGGCCCGCAACGCGCTGCTGCCCAACGTCTCCGGGTTCGCCCTGTCGCTGGGCTTCATCGTCGGCGGCACGCTGCTGGTGGAGATCGTGTTCTCCTACCCGGGGCTCGGTCTGCAGCTGTTCCAGGCCGTCGGCGCCAAGGACTACCCGCTCATGCAGGGCATCTTCCTCATCATCACGCTGTCCGTGCTGCTGGCGAACTTCCTCGCCGACGTGGCCTACCTCGCGCTCGACCCGCGCACCCGACGGGAGGGCTGAGCAGTGACCGTCGTACCCACCACCGGGACCGCGACCCCGGTCGCCGCGCCCGTGAAGCGCCGCCGGCTGCGGTTCGTGGCCAACCCCAAGGCGACCACCGGTCTGGTCGTCCTGGGCTTCTTCACCCTGCTCGCGATCATCGGGCCGTGGATCGCGCCGTACAACCCGTCGGAGCGCAGCAACGACCTGCTCCAGGGGCCGTCGGCCGCGCACTGGTTCGGCACCACCCACCTCGGCCAGGACATCTTCAGCCAGATCGTGGTCGGCACGCGCAGCGTCATGGTCGTCGGGTTCGTCGCGGGCCTCGTGGCGACGATCCTGTCGATCCTGGTCGGCGTCACGTCCGGCTACCTGGCCGGCGCCGGCAGCGAAGTGCTCTCCGCGCTGTCGAACGTGTTCCTGGTGCTCCCGGCGCTGCCGCTGATGATCATCATCACGTCCACCCTGCCGGAGACCGGGACGATGACCATCGCGCTGGTCATCGGCCTGACCTCGTGGGCCTGGGGCGCCCGCGTGCTGCGGGCGCAAACGCTGTCGTTGCGCGGGCGCGACTACATCGAGGCCGCGCGCGCGACCGGTGAGAAGACGTGGCGGATCATCCTGTTCGAGATCATGCCCAACCTCACCGCCGTCATCGCGTCCGGCTTCGTCGGCACGGTCATCTTCGCGGTGACCCTGGAGATCACGCTGGCGTTCATCGGCATCGGCGCGGGCGGCGACTGGAACTGGGGCACGGTCCTGTACTGGGCCCAGAGCCAGCAGGCCCTCGGGCAGGGCGCGTGGTGGTGGTTCGTGCCCGCGGGCCTGGCCATCGCGCTGCTGGGCACCGCGCTGTCGCTGGTGAACTTCGGCATCGACGAGTTCGTCAGCCCGCGACTGCGCGGCGGCGGCAAGACCGACGTCAAGACCGCCGACGGCCACACGGTCCGGATGCGCGTCGGCTTCACGCCGGTGCTCGCCACGAAAGCCGGGCCCGCGCAGGGAAGGGAGACACCGTGACCGACGCGGTGCTGGAGATCCGCGGCCTCAACGTGGACTACGGCCTGGGTGACGAGGCCGTCCACGCCATCCGCGACGTCGACCTCACCCTCCACCGGGGCGAGGTGCTCGGCCTCGCGGGCGAGAGCGGCAGCGGCAAGTCGACGTTGGCCTACGGCCTCACCAGGCTCCTGCCGCCGCCGGGCGTGATCACGAGCGGCGAGGTGCTGTACCACACCGACGGCGGCGCCCCGGTCGACGTGCTCCGGATGACCCACGCGGAGCTGCGGAAGTTCCGCTGGGCGGAGACCGCGATCGTGTTCCAGGGCGCGATGAACTCGCTCAACCCGGTGCACCGCATCTCCACCCAGCTCACCGACGTGATCCAGGCGCACGACCCCGGAGGCAGCAAAGCCGCCCGGCTGGCTCGGGCCCGCGAGCTGCTGAACCTGGTCGGCATCTCCGCCGACCGGCTGGACAGCTACCCGCACCAGCTGTCCGGCGGCATGCGGCAGCGCGTGATGATCGGCATGGCGCTCGCGCTGGAGCCGAAGGTCGTCATCATGGACGAGCCGACCACCGCCCTCGACGTGGTGGTGCAGCGGCAGATCCTGCGCCAGCTCGTGGAACTGCGCGAACGGCTCGGGTTCTCGGTCGTGTTCATCACCCACGACCTGTCCCTCCTGGTCGAGTTCTCCGACCGGATCGCGATCATGTACGGCGGGCGGATCGTCGAGGAGGCGAACTCCGCCGAGCTGTACCGGAACCCGTTGCACCCCTACAGCCACGGGTTGCTGAACTCGTTCCCGGCCCTGCGCGGGCCGAAGCGCGAGCTGACCGGCATCCCCGGCTCACCACCGGACCTGCGCGCGATGCCCTCGGGCTGCGCGTTCCACCCACGTTGTCCGCACGCAATGGAGCGCTGCGGTGTGGAGGTGCCGGTGCTCGGCGTCCCCCGTGACCACGAGGGGCCCGACCGCACCGTGGCCTGCTTGCTGCACCCCGTCCACGACAACGGGCTCTGAACCCGTCCACCACGACGGGTTCCGAACCTCCAGAGGAGTTTCCCCAGTGGAAAGTTTGACCGACACCACGGCGCCGACCGTCGGGCTCGACCCCGCGATCGGCACCCTGCCCGCCTCGTTCCGCTGGGGCGTGGCGACCTCGGCGTACCAGATCGAGGGGGCGCACGACGAGGACGGGCGCGGACCGTCCATCTGGGACACGTACTGCCGCACGCCGGGCATGGTGCACAACGGCGACAACGGCGACGTCGCGTGCGACCACTACCACCGGATGCCCGAGGACGTCGCGCTGATCCGCTCGCTCGGCGTGGACACCTACCGGTTCTCCGTCGCCTGGCCGCGCGTGCAGCCGGGCGGCAAGGGCCCGGTCAACGCGCCCGGCATGGCGTTCTACGACCGGCTGGTGGACGAGCTGCTCGGCCAGGGCATCGATCCCTGGGTGACGCTGTACCACTGGGACCTGCCGCAGGAGCTGGAGGACGCGGGCGGCTGGCCCGCCCGCGACACCGCCTACCGGTTCGCGGACTACTCGATGCTGGTGTTCGACGCGCTGTCCGACCGGGTCCGCACCTGGACCACGCTCAACGAGCCGTGGTGCTCGGCGATGCTCGGCTACTACGAGGGCCGCCAGGCGCCCGGCAGGCAGGACTTCGGCGCGGCCATCCACGCCGTGCACCACCTGCTCCTCGGGCACGGCCTGGCGATGCGGCGGATGCGCGCCGCGGCCCCGCCCGCGACCGAGTTCGGCATCACGCTCAACATGAGCCACGCCAGCCCGGCCACCGACAGCGAGGCCGACCGCGAGGCCGCCCGCCGCGCGGACGGCCTGTCCCGCCGCATCTACCTCGACCCGCTGGTGCGCGGCCAGTACCCGGCCGACGTGGTGGCGGACCTGGCCGCGCGCGGCGTGGAGATCCCGGTCGAGCCCGGCGACCTGGAGGTCATCCGGCAGCCGATCGACGTGCTGGGCGTGAACTACTACTCCAGCCACAAGTTCTCCGGCGTGGACGAGGCGGGCAACACGCACGACGCCGACGGCCTCCCGATCGACCGCACCGTGACGTTCGGCCGCCCGGTGACCGCGATGGACTGGGAGATCGTGCCCGAGGGCTTCACGAAGCTCCTGGTGCAGATCGCCGAGGAGTACCCCGGCGTGCCGATGGTCATCACGGAGAACGGCGCGGCGTTCGACGACGAGGCCGACGAGTCCGGGTTCGTCCGGGACGACGACCGCACCGCGTACCTGGAGTCGCACATCGCGGCGGTCGCCAAGGCGCGCACGGCGGGCGCCGACGTCCGCGGGTACTTCGCCTGGTCGCTGATGGACAACTTCGAGTGGTCCTACGGCTACGACAAGCGGTTCGGGCTCGTGCACGTGGACTACGAGACCCAGGTCCGCACGCCGAAGAGCAGCGCGCTGTGGTACCGGGACACGATCCGCCGCGTCAAGGGCAGCTGACCGGACGGCCGAGGGGCCGGGGGGAGTTCATCCCCCCGGCCCCTCCGCATGTCACATCAGCGCCGGTAGACGCCGAACTCGTAGAGCGAGTAACCCCATCCCGTGCCGCGCTGGGTGGCGTGCAGCCGCACGTACCGGGCGGTCGCGGTGACGTCGATCAAGTCGACGCCGCCGTTGCCGGTCGTGGTGCCGTGCACCGCCCGCCAGTTCACCCCGTCGTCGGACACCTGGATCTCGTACGCCCGGCCGTACGCGCCCTCCCACACCAGCTGCACGTGGTGGAACGTCGTCGGCGCGCCCAGGTCGACGCGCAGCCACTGCGGGTCGGCCCAGTCGGTGGCCCAGCGCGAGCTCGCGTTGCCGTCCACGGCGTTCGACGGCGGGAACGGCGCCCCGTCGCCCACCTGCTGGTAGGACGACGCCGTGACGGCCTTGTTCAGCGCCACGTTGACGCCCGCCGGCTGCGGCGCGACGACCCGGACCGACTTGGTCTCGATGCCGATGTTGCCGCGGCCGTCCTCGGCGATCACGTACACCTTCCACACGCCGAGCCGGTCGGGCGCGGTCACCGTCAGCCGGTTGCCGTTGACCTGCACGGGCGTGTTGGTGAGACCGCCGCTGTTGTCGATGTACTTGCTGTTGAACGCCGCCGACCACGCGATCGCGTCGCCGTTCGGGTCGCTCGCGGCCACGTCGATGGTCAGCTGCGCGCCCGCCGGGACGCTGGTCGGCAGGTTCATCGCGGTGATGACCGGCGGGGTGTTGGCGGGCGTCGCGCCGCCGAACGCCTTCTGCACCGCGTAGAACGACAGCCGCTTCTTGCCCGCCGGCGTCAGGTTGAACCACACCGCGCCGAAGTCGTACTCGGTGCCGTAGTGGAACAGCGTGCCGCCGAACGACACCCCGGTGTGCCCGGTGATGCAGTTCCACGCCTGGGTGTAGCCGTCGCGCTTCTGCACGTCGGTGGGCTCGCTGGGCACGCCGTTGACGTCGTTCGGCACCTCCCACTCGCCGGCCGGGCCGGCTTCGGTGAGGATGTACGGCTTGGTGTAGCCGCCGTCGACCCAGTCCTGGCGGACCTTGCAGACGTTGCCGTAGGAGTTGACCGAGTACACGTCGAGCGCGGGGGTGTGGGCCTTGAGGTAGACCCACGCGCCGGTCCACGCGTCCGTGTTGGTCACGGGGTGGTTGGTGTCGATGGCCTTGATGGCCAGCGCGGCCTCGTTGACGTACTTGGCGTACGCGACGCGCTGGTTCTCCAGCTCCGTGCCGGAGTAGCAGTTCTGCAGGCCGAGGATCGACTCGTTGCCCACGTTCCACATCAGCACGCCGGGGTGGTCCTTGTAGGCCGTGACCCACTGGCGGATGGTGTTGAGCATGTCCGACTTGTAGCCGGCGTCGGTGACGTAGTTGACGCAGCCGCCGGAGCCGGGGCCGCCGCCGGGCTGCAGCCAGAAGCCCGTCATGACGCGCAGGCCGTTGGCCGCGGCCGCGTCGAGGAGCGGTTTGGTGGTGGCGTCGGTGCCCCAGGTGCGCAGGGTGTTGACGCCCATGGACTTCAGCTCCGGCATGTGCCGGGCCGCGTCGGCGGCGGGCGGGCCCCAGGTGAGGCCCTTCACGGTCCACGGCTTCCCGTCGACGGTGAGCTGCCAGTTGCCCTGCGAGCCGGTGACGTGCACGCCGGTGCCGGGCGGGGGAGTGGTGCCCCGGGTGCCGTAGACGCGGAACTCCCACAGGGAGTAGCCGTAGCCGTTGGCGCGCTGGGTGCCGTGCACGCGGACGTACCGGCCGCTGCCGGTGACGTCGAAGCCCTGCCTGCCGCCGGTGCCGGCGGTGGTGGTGTGGACCGGGGTCCACGTGGTGCCGTCGGCGGAGACCTGGATCTGGAACGACGTGGCGTACGCCGCTTCCCAGTCCAGTTCGACCCGGCTCAGGGTCGAGGTGGCGCCCAGGTCGACGCGCAACCACTGCGGGTCGCTCCAGGCGCTGGCCCAGCGCGTGCCGGCGTTGCCGTCGACGGCCGCCGACGCGGGGGTGCCCGCGCCTTCGGTCGAGGACGCCGTGGCCGGCTTGCCCTGGGAGAGCAGCACGGGAGCCGCGGTCGCCGTGCCCGGGACCACGACGAGCCCCATGAGCAGGGCGAACCCCAGAAGTGCGGCCAACACCGTGCTGGCGGATCGGAGGCGGTACATGGCGTCTCCTGCCGGATTGTCGGGTCGAAGTGCGGGAGAGCGCTCTCTCAACCCGGCTCGAAGTGTTACGAGCGGACTACGGATCTGTCAACGTCCCGCCTATTGACACCGTTGCGGGCAGCGGGCAGCCTCATGTGGGAGAGCGCTCTCCCAGCCACGTTCCCACGTCGGCAGGAGGACAAAGGTGTCCCGAAAACTCCGCGCGCTGACCGCCACCGTCGCGGTCGGCCTCCTCGCGACCGCCTTGACGGTCGCGGTCCACTCGGCAGCGAGCCAGTCGGCCCAGGCCGACGAACTGGTCACGCACCACGAGTTCCAGGCCAACTGCTCGGTCACCACGCACCGCCCGGACGACCCGATCGTGTTCCCGGGACTTCCCGGCGCGTCCCACATGCACACGTTCCTGGGCAACCACTCCACGGACGCGCGCAGCACCAACGACTCGCTCAAGGCCGGCCAGACCAACTGCCGGACCCCCGACGACAAGTCCGCCTACTGGTTCCCGTCGCTCTACAACGGCGACCAGATCGTCCCGCCCAACTTCCCCCAGGTCATCTACTACAAGTCCGGAATCCTGAAGTACCAGGAGGTCCGGTCGTTCCCGGCCGGCATCCGGTTCGTGGTCGGCAGCCCGACCGCGACGCAGGACCAGTTCCGCACCGCGCCCGGCGCGGTCGAGGGCTGGGAGTGCGGAAACAGCGCGCACAACTGGGACTTCCCGTCGTACTGCCCGCCGGGCACCCAGCTCAACGTCCGGTACCAGGCGCCGAGTTGCTGGAACGGCCGGGACCTCGACTCGGCGGACCACAAGTCGCACATGGCGTACCCGGACCGGGCCACGCTGGTGTGCCCGTCCACGCACCCGGTGCCCGTGCCGATGCTGGAGTTCAAGATGGCGTTCCCCGTGTCCGGTGACATGTCGCGCGTGCGGCTGTCCAGCGGGCGCGGCTACACCTGGCACTACGACTTCATGAACGCGTGGGACGGTCCCACGCTGCAGGCTCTCGTCAGCCACTGCGTCAACGGCGGGCTCCAGTGCGACCCGCGCGGTTACGACCAGTACAAGCCGCACCGGGGCGCCGCCCTCGGGCCGGACTACCGGTTGCCGCGGTGACGTTGTCCTCGGCCACCCCGGGGCGCTTCCGGGCGCTCTGGGGTGGCGCCCTGCTGCTCCTGGCCGCCTGCGCGTCCCCGTCGCCGGCTTCCCCGCCGCCACCGTCGTCGTCCCCGTTCAACCCGACCGACACGGCGTGGATCCAGCTGATGATCCCGATGAACGAACAGCTCCTGCCCGCCCTCGACGTCGCGCCACCCGCACTGGCCCCGTTCGCGGCCGACCTGCGCGCGTCCCACGA
Organism: Saccharothrix hoggarensis; assembly: GCF_042678885.1. GTDB lineage: Bacteria > Actinomycetota > Actinomycetes > Mycobacteriales > Pseudonocardiaceae > Actinosynnema > Actinosynnema hoggarensis. The sequence goes on along the minus strand of NZ_JBHTLK010000067.1, from coordinate 8,615 downwards.
GGAGGAACTCGGCCACCTGCGGCGGTTGCGCGACCGCGCGGGCCTCCCGGACGCGAACCCGCACGCCGGCCACCAGATGCCGGGCCTGGTCTCCGAGGCCGACCTGGCCGCGATCCGCCTCGACCCGTCGACGCTGGCCGTGAAGCTCCGCGAGCACCTCGACCAGGCGGCCTTGCTGGCGCGCGGCGAGCAGGACAGCGGCGGCGACCCGGAGACCCGCGACCTGGCGGCGTCGATCGCCGCCGCCCGCGCCGCGCAGTCGGCGGAACTCGCCGCGGTGACCGACCCGTGATCCCGCCGACCCCGAACCTCTTTCGGCTGAGATCGCGGCGCCCCCCGGACGGCGGATGGTCGGCCCAGGTCCGTGCCGGAACGCTTGCCAACCATGGACGTCTTCCCCTCCACCCCGAGGGCACACCGCAACCCCGTGGTCGTCGCGCGGAAGAAGGCCCTCCTCACCGCGCCGCACCTGGCGAAGCTGACGGAGTTCGCCCGGCGCGTCGCCACCGAGCGCAAGGCCGACGTGCCGCTGTTCGACCCCGCGAGCGGCGGCGTCAACGCCAAGGTCCTGCTGCTGCTGGAGTCGCCGGGGCCGGCGTCGGCGTCGACCACCGGCTCCGGCTTCAACTCCCTCGACAACGACGACCCGACGGCCGCCAACGTGTTCACCGCGATGGCGGAGGCCGGGCTGTCGCGGCGGGTGTGCCTGAACTGGAACGTGGTGCCCTGGTACCTGTCGAACCGCGCGCCGACGCCCGCGGAGCTGCGGGCGGCGGTGCCGTACCTGGTGGAGCTGCTGCGGATGCTGACGAGCCTCAAGGCCGTCGTCGTGCTGGGCAGGCCCGCGGGCACCGGCTGGACCCTGTCCGGCCGGGGCCACAAGCTGAAGGTGTCCAACGCCCCGCACCCGTCGCCGCTGTCCATCAACCGCGACCGGGCGGGCCGGTGGCCGCAGCTCGTGGACGCCTTCCGGCAGGCCGCCGAGGCGGTGAAGGACTGAGTCGACGGAGTGGGGACCGGTACCGCGGCCTTCCTCCCGGGACGTGTCGAATCCCGGCAGTCTCCTTCGTCGTACGGGTAGAGACACCCGCACGGAAGGAGACGGCCATGACCACGACCACCACGCCCATCACCCACAGGGACCGCGCCGTGCTCCGCGCCGTCGCGGAAGGCCGCTGCGTGTACGCCGCCGGCACGTTGCTGGTCGACGGGATCGGCTGCTGCGACCAGTTCGTCGGCCCGCGCCTGGCTCGCGCGGGTCTCATCGCGTCCCAGTCGGGCCCGGCACGCCTGACGGCCGACGGGATGGCCCTCCTGGCCACGGCCTGAACGCACGGGCGCTGACGACGGGCTAAGGCCGTTCCCGGCCCGCCGGCGGCGAGAACACCTCCATCAGCTCCGCCGGCGCGACCTCTTCGAGCTGCGCGTAGGTGCACGACCCGGGCGTGCGGTCCGGTCGGAAGCGGACGAGCCTGCTCGTGTGCCGGAACCGGCGCGCCTGCAGGTGCTCGTACCGCACCTCAACCACCAGTTCCGGTCGCAGCGGCTCCCACGTCAACGTCTTGGTCGGGTTCCAGCGGCTCTGCGCGCCGGGCGTGGCCGCGTCGACGCCGGCCCACTCCGCCCACGGGTGGCCGTCCAGCGCGCGCTCCCGGTACGGCGCCAGCTCGTCCACCAGCTCACGGCGCCGCGCGGCGGTGAAGCTGCTGGCCACGCCGACGTGGTGCAGCGCGCCCGCGTCGTCGAACAGCCCGAGCAGCAGCGACCCGACGCCCTCGCCGTCCTTGTGCGGCCGGTACCCGGCGACCACGCAGTCGGCGGTGCGCTCGTGCTTCACCTTCCACATCACCCGCTTGTCCTGCTCGTACGGCAGGTCGGTGCGCTTGGCCACCACGCCGTCGAACCCGGCGCCCTCGAACCGGGTGAACCAGTCCTGGGCGACGTCCGGGTCGTCCGTGGCGGGCGTCAGGTACAGGCCCGGCACGTCGCGCAGCGCCCCTTCGAGCAGCCGGCGGCGTTCCGCGAACGGCGTGCCGGTGAGGTCGCGGTCGTCCAGGGCGAGCAGGTCGAAGGCGACGAACCCGGCGGGCGTGTCGACGGCGAGCTTGCGCACCCGTGACGCGGCCGGGTGCAGCCGCAGCTGGAGCAGGTCGAAGCTCAACCCCTCGGGCGTGACGATGACGATCTCGCCGTCCACCACGCACCGGGGCGGCAGGCCCGCCGCCAGCACCTCGACCACCTCGGGGAAGTACCTGGTCAGCGGCCGGTCGTTGCGCGAGCCGAGTTCGAGCTCGGCGCCGTCGCGGAACACGACGCAGCGGAAGCCGTCCCACTTCGGCTCGAACACCAGGCCGGGCTCGCGCGGCACCGAGTGGACGGCCTTGGCGAGCATCGGCCGCACGGGTGGCATCACGGGGAGGTCCACGCCGCCGAGCGTAGGTCGAGCCGACGTTTTTCACCGTGGATGCGAATCAAGGACCGAACCTGTCCGCAATAGGTTCTACGGTTGCCTCAACACCGAAACGGAAGGCAGGAACCCATGAACGCCACCGCCACCACCGTCGACGCCGCCCGCACCGCCTCCCCGGAGCTGACGGACCTGCTGACCGCGCTCGCCAGGCACCGCGACTTCCTCCGCTTCACCGTCCGCGGCCTCACCGACGAGCAGGCGCGGCAGACCCCGACCGCCAGCGCGCTGTCCCTCGGCGGGCTGATCAAGCACGTCCGCGACACGGAGATCGGCTGGATGCGCTTCGCGGTCGGCGGCGCGGAGCTGATGGAGAGCGACCCGGCGGACTGGGAGAACGGCTTCCGCATGCTGGAGGACGAGACGCTGGAAGGCCTGCTGGAGTCCTACGAGGAGACGGCCGCCACCACCGAGCGGCTGCTCGCGGACCTCGACCTGAACACCGCCCACCCGCTGCCGGTGGCGCCCTGGTTCGAGCCGGGCGCGAGCTGGACCGTCCGCCGCGTCGTGCTGCACCTGATCGCCGAGACGTCGCAGCACGCGGGCCACGCCGACATCATCCGCGAGACGGTCGACGGTCAGCGGACCATGGGCTGACCGGTGGTCAGCGGCGGCACAGCCGGCGGATCAGGTCGGCGTGCGAGGGGTACCGGGGGGCGAGGGTGTCGGCCTCGCCGAACGTGACGACGTCGTCGGTGTAGGGCGGCACCACCACCGTGCCGACCAGCGACCACCCGCCGTCCGGTTCGCTCGCCTGCCACACCCCGGCGGGCACCACGACCTGGGGGCGCTGCCCGGCTCCGAGGTCCGGCCCCAGCACCGGCGTGGTCACCGCGCCGTCCGGGTGCAGCAGCAGCATCCGCAGGGGCGCGCCGAGGTGGTGCGCGTAGACCTCCAGGTGGTCCAGCTTGTGCACGCCGGAGAACTCGCCCTCCCGCAGCAGGTAGTGGATCGCGGAAGCCTCGGCGGACCGCCACGACTGGCCGAACCACCCGCCCTCCACCGGCAGCTCCACCAGCCCCAACGCCGCCACGACGTCGTCCGCGCCCATCCCGCGGCCCCCGTTCCCGCCCGACCGGCTCACGACATCTCCGCCTCGACCGACCCGTGCACCACGACCATCCCCTTGCCCAGCCGCTTGGCCGTGTACATCGCCGCGTCCGCCGTGCCCAGCAGGTCGTCGGCGGTCAGCGACGGGTCGAACCCCTCGCGGTGCGAGATGCCGATCGACGCGCGGATCACGTGCGAGCCCGTCGCCGTCCGGTGCGGCTCGCTCATCGCCTCCAGCACCCGCCGCCCGATCTCCTCCGGCGGCTGCGGGTAGCCGTCGACCAGCACGCCGAACTCGTCGCCGCCCAGCCGCGCCACGACGTCCTGCGACCGCACGCACGACTGCAACCGCGCCGCCACGATCCGCAGCACCGCGTCGCCCTCGGCGTGCCCGTAGTTGTCGTTGACGTCCTTGAAGCCGTCCACGTCGATGAACAGCACCACCACCGGCGACGTGCCGGCCAGCGCCGCGTCCAGCCGCTCCCGGAACAGCGCGCGGTTCGCCACCCCGGTCAGCGGGTCGTGGTACGCCTGGTGCCGCAGCCGCTCCCGGCTGTCCCGCAGCTGCTCCAGCAGCCGCACGTTGTCGATCAGCGTCAGCAGCTGCCGCGCGATCACCAGCAGCACCACGCCGAGCCCGACGTAGATCTCCAGCGGGTTGAGCCGCACGCCCGTCGCCGTGCCGACGACGATGAACAGGCCCGTGACCAGCATCGGCAGGTACGGCACCAGCAGGTGCAGCAGCTCGCCGGCGCGCAGCCGGGTCGACCCGACCCGCTCCCGCGCGGCGCCGCCCGGCGCGATGGCGCTGAGGAAGAACAACGCCGGGCACACCATGAACCCGATGTCGGCGGCCGTGGGGATGGCCGTCGCGCCCTTGCTCACCAGGTACGCGAACACCCAGCCGGACGCGGACTGCGCGATGCCCGCCAGCGCGATGAACAGCACCGGCAGCTGGCGCACCGACCGGTGCGTCCACGACGACACCAGCAGCACGATCAGCATCACCAGGTACAGCGCCGGGTGCGCCACGACGGTCGCGAAGCCGGGCCCCGAGGTGGCCCACGCGCGCACCATCGACTCCAGCAGCGACACCCACGTGAGCACGAACAGCGACCCGACGACGATCAGGCCGTCCAGCGCCACCACGAGCCTGCTGCGGTGGCCGGGCAGCGTGCCGGACCCGCCGTGCGACAGCACGACGATCGCGCACAGCGTGAGGACGGGCACGAGCATGAAGCCGATCGGCGCGAGCGTCGACGACGGCAGCGTCACGCCCAGGATCACCTGGCCCCAGATCCACACCGCCAGGCCGACGACCAGGAACGCCATCGCGGCGGCCATCCACAGCCGCCACCGCCGGGCCACGCCCGTCCGCTGCCGGGCCGCCCGCCAGTACGACACCATCGCGGCGGTCGCGGCGAGCAACTGGGTGAACTTGTCGACGGCCACGGACGTGGGCCGGTCGAGGACGCCGGAGACGACGAGGCAGACGATGCCGAAGACCAGAGCGCAGACGGCACCCGTGATGATGCCGAACCGCCTCAGGGTCATGGCACCCCGCTTATGCCCCGACTGGTGTCGATCAGTTGACCGAGCCACTGTAGTGACCTCCGTGACGCTGTGTCGATCGGGGGGTCTCCCACCGTCACGGTGCGCCCTCACCGCGCCGTGCGCGTGTCCTGACGGATTCCCCCTCGTCAACCCTCTAAAGTTCGAACGGGTGTTCGTCGGCGGCTGAGGGGACCAGCGTGCGCGTGTTCGGAGTCGACCCCGGCTTGACCCGGTGCGGGTTCGGGGTGGTCGACGGCGGTCCCGGCCGCGCGGTGCGGCCGGTGGCCGTCGACGTGGTGCGCACGCCCGCGGACGCGGACCTCGCCGTGCGGCTGCTCCAGCTGTCCGACGCCGTCGAGCGGTGGCTGGACCGGTACGAGCCGCAGGTGGTGGCCATCGAGCGGGTGTTCAGCCAGCACAACGTGCGCACCGCGATGGGCACCGCGCAGGCGGGCGGGGTGGTGGCGCTGTCGGCCGCGCGCCGCGACCTGCCGGTCGTCTTCCACACGCCCAGCGAGGTGAAGGCCGCCGTCACCGGCTCGGGCCGCGCGGACAAGGCGCAGGTCACCGCCATGGTGACGAAGCTCCTCGGGCTCAAGACCGCGCCCAAGCCCGCCGACGCCGCCGACGCCCTCGCGCTGGCCATCTGCCACCTGTGGCGCGCGCCCATGCGGTCGCGCCTGGAGGAGGCGCAGGCGAGGGCGGCTGAGATCGCCCGGACGCACCGCGCGAGACTGGCGCAGGCCAGTGTCCGGCTGTCGGCCCCACCGGCCGCCAGGACCGGGCCGTCGAAGGCCGCCAAGACCGGAGGTGAAGGTCAGTGATCTCGTCGCTGCGCGGGCAGGTGTCGTCCATCGGGCTCGACCACGTCGTCGTCGAGGTCGGCGGCGTCGGCTTCGCCGTGCAGGCCACCCCCGCCACGCTGGCCACCCTGCGCCGCGGCGAGGAGACCCAGCTCGCCACGGCGCTCGTCGTGCGCGAGGACTCGCTGACCCTGTTCGGGTTCGCCGACGCCGAGGCGCGGGAGCTGTTCGGGCTGCTGCAGACGGTGTCCGGGATCGGCCCGCGGCTCGCCCTGGCGACGCTGGCCGTGCTGGAGCCGGACAAGCTGCGCGCCGCGCTCGCCGAGGGCAACATCACCGTGCTGACGCAGGTGCCCGGCATCGGCCGCAAGGGCGCCGAGCGCCTGATCATCGAGCTGCGGGACAAGGTGGGTCAGCTCCAGGCCGCGCCCAGCGCGGAGAGCGGCGCCGGCGTGGTCCGCACGCAGGTCGCCGAGGCGCTGCTCGGCCTCGGCTTCCCGGCCAAGCAGGCCGAGCAGGCCGTGGACGCCGTGCTGGCCGCCGACGGCGCGCTCGGCACCTCCGAGGTCCTCCGCCGCTCCCTGGCCGCGCTGGGTCGCAAGCGATGAACTTCGACGACCACCAGGACGACGACACCCTCAACCCGCTGCCCGACCCCACCGAGCGGGACGTCGAGTCCACCCTCCGCCCCAAGGACCTGCACGAGTTCGTCGGCCAGCCCAAGGTCCGCGAACAGCTCGAACTCGTCCTCCAGGGCGCCCTGCAACGCGGCGCGCCCCCGGACCACGTGCTGCTGTCCGGCCCGCCCGGCCTGGGCAAGACCAGCCTCGCCATGATCATCGCGGCCGAGCTGGGCGCGTCCCTGCGCATCACCTCCGGCCCCGCCCTCGAACGCGCGGGCGACCTCGCCGCGATGCTGTCCAACCTGGTCGAGGGCGACGTCCTGTTCATCGACGAGATCCACCGGATGGCCCGGCCCGCCGAGGAGATGCTGTACCTCGCGATGGAGGACTTCCGGGTCGACGTGGTCGTCGGCAAGGGGCCCGGCGCGACCAGCATCCCGCTCGACATCGCCCCGTTCACGCTGGTCGGCGCCACCACCCGGTCCGGCGCGCTCACCGGCCCGCTGCGCGACCGGTTCGGCTTCACCGGGCACATGGAGTTCTACAGCCCGGAGGAGTTGGAGCTGATCCTGCGCCGGTCCGCCAAGATCCTCGGCGTCGACCTCCGCGAGGACGGCGGCCGCGAGATCGCGGGCCGCTCCCGGGGCACGCCCCGCATCGCCAACCGGCTGCTGCGCCGGGTTCGGGACTACGCAGAGGTCCGCGCGGACGGCGCGGTCACCCTCGACGTCGCGCGCGACGCCCTGAAGGTCTACGACGTGGACGAGTTGGGCCTCGACCGGCTGGACCGCGCGGTCCTGGACGCGTTGGTCCGGTCGTTCGGCGGGGGACCGGTCGGCGTGTCCACCCTGGCCGTCGCGGTGGGTGAGGAGCCGACCACGGTCGAGGAGGTCTGCGAGCCCTACCTGGTGCGCGCCGGGATGCTCGCCCGCACGCCGCGCGGCCGGGTCGCCACCGCCACCGCCTGGCTGCACCTGGGGCTCCAGCCGCCCGCCCGCGCGCCCGGCGAGGCCACGCGGTCGTTGTTCGACGACGCCACCGAGTGATCGGGATTACTCACCTGGCACAATCGGGGGCGGCACCCCAGAAATTCGGACGTACCGGGCGCTGATCGCGTCCGCCCGTCCGGTTGATCGGAGAATGATGGACCTGTCCTCCTTGATGTTCCCGCTGCTGCTCGTGCTGCTCGCGGTGCCGCTGTTCCTCAGCGCCCGCAAGCAGAAGCGCGCGGTCGCCGAACAGCAGGCGTTGCTGAAGTCCCTGGAGCCGGGTGACCGGGTCATGACCACCTCCGGGCTGTACGCGACGGTGGCCGACTCCAGCGACGACACCACGATCGACCTGGAGATCGCCGACGGCGTCATCACCACCTGGCTGCGCCAGGCGATCCGCGAGAAGGTCGTCGTCGACACCGAGACCGACGCGGTCGTGGACGACGTGGACGACGCCGCCGACGAGACCGTCGTCGCCGAGCCCGTGCAGCAGGAGAGCAAGAAGTAACCGAACCCCCGCCAGCGGACCCCTCGCCTGGAGCCGGCAACTGTGAACGTGCCGACTCCAGGCAGTGACGCGCAGCTCACACCATCAGGGGTACGCTGCGCCCTCGCTGACCTTGTCAACTATCAGGAGACGGACGGACCGTGGCACCTCCGGCCGGGCAAATCCGCCCCGCGAAGTACCTGGGCGCATTTGTCCTCATCGTGGTCGCGCTGTACTCCCTGGTGTTTCTCACCGGGAACCGCCAGCCGACACCCAAGCTCGGAATCGACCTCCAGGGTGGCACGCGTGTCACGCTGACCGCCCGGGCTCCTGATGGTCAGGCGCCGACCGAGGAAGCCCTCAACCAGGCCCGCACGCTCATCGAGACCCGCGTGAACGGTCTGGGCGTGCTCGGCGCGGAGGTCGTCCGGGACGGCACCAACCTGGTGATCACGGTCCCCGGTTCGGACAGCGAGGGCGCCAAGCGCCTCGGTCAGACGGCGAAGCTGAACTTCCGCAAGGTCATCGGCTCGCCGCTGCCGAACGCGCAGCCCGCGCCGCCGTCGGAGAGCGCGCCGCCCACCTCGGGCTCGGCCACGCCGCCCGCGAGCGGCAGCGCCACGCCGACGGAGTCCGCGG
>NZ_JBHTLK010000066.1:0-30692 GCF_042678885.1 Saccharothrix hoggarensis | reverse complement strand
GCAGGCGCTGTCGCTGCTCGCCTCCTGGGCAGCCTCCGAGACCGGCATCGTGCCATCGCCCGAGCGCTGAGCACCGCCGTGCCGGCGTGACCATGCAGGTCTTGGTGGTCACCGACGGCACCTGCTCGCCGTCACCTACCCGTCGAGGGTCGCACCCGGCAACGCCTATACCTTCACCGCATTCAGTCAGATCCTCGTGAACAACGAGGTCGTCGCGGGCTTGGGCTACCATGGCACCGCGGCCATTAGACCCCACGCGAACGCTCCGGCCACGAGCAACAGACACCCGCCGGCAAGACCTGGAATGTCAGCGTTGGTCCCATTTAGTGCGGTGGAACAGGCCATCGCCCACCTGCGAAACGCAAGCGGCGCGAGCCAGCTTGCTCAGGTTCTCGAGATCAGCAAACCGCCGATCCGGCATATTGTGAGCCGAACCAGACCCTACGCCGGCCCTGTCGGTTAGGCATCACCGGGATGGTGCGTGTGATCCGATGACGTCACGCTGGCATCGAATGTCGCCGTCGAATCACACGCGTCCCGTCCGTCCGTCGGTCCGGTCAAGCGGAGGAACGACCTCCGCTTGACATTCAGCTCGCCACATCGACCCACCGCATCTCGAGACGTACGACGGTCCCCCGAACGAGTGGGCGCCGTAGATTGGAAAGGTTGCGCGCTTGCTTCGGTGATCACCGATTAAGTGGTCGGCCGAATCGGGGAGGAACTGTGGGTGGGTGTTCGGCTTGAGCTTCGGATGAGCTGTTAGCGCATCTGAGAACGGTTGTCCCGGCGGTACACCTACGGCTCAACTCGCGTTCGTTATCAGCAGCACGACATCGAAAATCGCTATCATGATCGTCAGTCGGAATGCCGCAGGACTGCGTGGTGTCCGGATGGCGGCCACGGTGGCGGCGACGGCGAGCAGGACGCCGATGGCCGACACGGACAGCGCGAATTCCGCCGAGGTGGTGGCGGGTGCGGTGCCGAGCACGACCGAGGCGGCGGTGAGCGCCAGGGCCATGACGATCACGCCGATACGGGGACCGAGCCGCTGTGGGAGCCCGCGGACTCCTGTTTCAGCGTCTGCCTGCAGGTCGGGCAGGACGTTCGCGAAGTGGGCGCCGAACCCGAGCAGTGCGCCTGTGACCGGTATCCACCACGGCGGCCACGGCTGGCCGGGCATCGCGACGTACGGTGCGACGGGAAGAGCGCCGAAGGCGATGAGGTAGGTCGCGCCGGACCAGATGGTGGCCTTGAGCCGGAGGTTGTAGGCCCATCCGGCCGCGACCCCGATCAGCAGGGCGGCGGCCGCGGCCCACCCGAGCAGCGATGACAACACGATCGTCGCTACCAGCGCGGTCGACGCGGCGACGGCGACAACCGTGCGCGGGACGGTTCCGTTGGCCACCGGCTTGTCCAGTCGCCCGACGGCGCGGTCGCGTGCGGCGTCGATCCAGTCGTTGGACCAGCCGATCGAGAGCTGGCCGGTGAGCACTGCGGCGCCGAGCAACGCGATCCGCTCGGCGGGGAGCCCCGCACCGACGGCCAGCAGCACGGCCACCAGGGTCACCGCGAGTCCTGGAACAGGGTGGCACGCCCCGACGAGGCCCCGCAGCGATCCCCGCCACCGGTGCCCGGTCCACGCGCGGTCGAGTGCCCCGTCCCGTGCCGCCGGCGATCCGGTCATCTGCCGAGTGTAGGCACAAGCCGTACCGTGGAACGGGTGACGACGATCGCCGGGGTCCGGGGTGTGCTTCCGCCGCACCGATATCCGCAGGCGCAGCTGACCGAGCTGTTCGGTCGGCTGTGTCTGCCGGATCAGGCCGCGCGAGCTGTGGCGAACCGGTTCCACACCAGTGCGCGGGTCGCTTCTCGTCACCTGGCGCTGCCCATCGAGCGCTACGGCGACCTCGAAGGGTTCACGGCGACGAACGACGCGTTCCTGTCGGTGGCGGTGGATTTGGGCTGCGAGGCCGCACTCGCCGCTCTTGATGAGGCGGGACTGTTGCCTTCCGACGTCGATCTCGTGGTGTCCACGACCGTGACCGGCATCGCGGTGCCCTCCCTGGACGCGCGCATCGCGGCGCGGATCGGGCTACGTCCGGACGTCAAGCGCCTGCCGCTCTTCGGGTTGGGTTGCGTGGCAGGAGCGGCGGGCATCGCGCGGCTGCACGACTTCCTGCGCGGCGGATCGATGTCGGTGGCGATGCTGGTGTCGGTCGAACTGTGCTCGCTCACCCTGCAGCGCGCGGATCGCAGCGTTGCCAACATGGTTGCGTCCGGGCTGTTCGGTGACGGCGCCGCTGCGGTGATCGCGGTGAGTGACCGGCACCCGGCCGCGGCGAGGGGACCGCGGGTCGTGGACTCGGTCAGTCACCTGTACGAGAATTCCGAACGCGCGATGGGGTGGGACATCGGTGGCACGGGTCTGAAGGTGGTGCTGGGCGCGGAGGTCCCGGACCTCGTGCGCACGCACCTCGCGAAGGACGTCGAGCGGCTGCTGTCGTCGCACGGGTTGGGCATCGGCGATGTCGCGCGCTGGATCTGCCACCCCGGTGGGCCGAAGGTGCTCGAATCGATCCAGTCCGTGCTGGGCCTGGACGAGGACGACTTGGCGATGACGTGGGATTCGCTGCACCGGATCGGCAACCTGTCGTCGGCATCGGTGCTGCACGTGTTCGCCGACACGCTGGCAGGTCGGCCGGCCTCCGCCGGTGACTGGGGTGTGGTGCTGGCCATGGGTCCGGGTTTCTGCGCCGAGTTGGTGCTGCTGCGATGGTGAGCCAGTTCTGGTACGCGATGCTGGTCGGGTTGGTCGCGGCGGAGCGGCTGACCGAGCTGATTGTCGCGAAGCGCAACCTGGCGTGGAGCTTGGCCAGGGGCGGACGTGAAACCGGGTTCGGGCACTACCCCTTCATGGTCGTGCTGCACACCGGTCTCCTGGTCGGCTGTGTGCTCGAGGTGTGGTTCGGCGACCGGGCATTCACGGCTGCCCTGGGATGGCCGATGCTCGCGCTGGTGGTCGCCTCACAGGCGCTGAGGTGGTGGTGCATCCGCACCCTCGGTCGTCAGTGGAACACCCGTATCGTGGTCGTCCCCGGGCTCGCCCGTGTCACCGGCGGCCCGTACCGCTTGGTCCCCCACCCGAATTACGTCGCCGTCGTCGTCGAGGGTTTCGCCCTGCCGCTCGTGCACGGGGCATGGCTGACGGCTGTGGTATTCACCGTGGTCAACGCCGGGTTGCTGATGGTGCGGATCCGTGCGGAGAACCAAGCGTTGAGATCGGCATATGCCTGAGCGCCTGCACGACGTGGTCGTCGTGGGCGGCGGTCCGGCCGGGCTCGCCGTCGCGCTGGGGTGCGCGCGTGCGGGTATGGACGTGGCGGTGTGCGAGAAGCGCACCGGGGTGATCGACAAGGCGTGCGGGGAAGGGCTGATGCCGGGGGCCGTGCGCGCGTTGGCCGCGCTCGGGATCGACCCACCGGGGCACCCCATCGAGGGCATCACCTACCGACAGGGGGCGATGGCCGCACATGCCGCGTTTCGCGCGGGACCCGGCAGGGGGGTGCGGCGCACCGCGCTCCACGACGCGATGCGCGAGGAGGTGCTCCGGCACGGCGTGCCGGTCCTGCCGATCGCGGTCACCGGCATCTCGCAGCACGGCGACCACGTGCGGGCGGGCGGCTTGCGAGCGCGTTACCTGATCGGTGCCGACGGGCTGCACTCCGTGGTGCGCGGCTTGGCGGGCCTGACCAAGGACGGCACCGGCCGGTTGGCGGGCACACTCCGCTGGGGATTGCGCCGTCACTACGCCCTCGCGCCGGTCACCAACGCCGTCGAGGTGACGTGGGCGGCGCGGTCGGAGGCCTACGTGACACCGGTCGGACCGGACACGGTCGGCGTCGCGATCCTGTCGTCGATGCGCGGCGGGTTCACCGAACAGCTCACGGCGTTTCCCGAACTCGCGTCATGGATCTCCGGGGCGGAACCCGTCTCGACCGTCCGGGGCGCCGGCCCGCTGCGGCAACGCGCCTCCAAGCGAGTTGCGGGACGCGTCCTGCTCGTCGGGGACGCGGCCGGCTACGTCGACGCCCTCACCGGGGAAGGGCTCGCATTGGCCCTGACCACTGCCGCGGAACTGGTCCGCTGCCTGCGCGCGGACCGACCCTCCGACTACGACCGCGCTTGGAAGCGGACGTCGCGACGGTCACGGTGGTTGACCGAAACCTTGCTGTGGACACGCGGACGCCCCGCACTGGCACGGCGGATCGTGCCGGCGACCGTCCGGGCACCCAGACTGTTCAGCACAATCGTCGACCAACTCGCACGCTGATGCGCGGCGGATCACGGCGAGGCGTCGATTGGGACGTGGTGGTCGTCGGAGCCGGACCTGCGGGGTCGACCGCAGCGATCGCCGCACTGCGCGCCGACCCGTCGGCACGCGTGCTGATGCTGGACTCCGCCGACTTCCCCCGCGACAAGGTCTGCGGTGACGGGGTCGCGCCGCACGCCATGGACGTGCTCGCCGGTCTCGGGGTGGCAGTCGCCGAACTGTCGGTCGGCACCACGCCGGTCACCACACTGCGCCTCGTGTCGCCCGGAGGCACGCAGGTCCGGCGGAGTTTCGCGCGGCCGGCCTTCGTGATCCCTCGTGTGCTGCTCGACGCGAGGCTCGTGCACGCCGCCCTGGACGCGGGCGCGGTGCTCGAGCGACGTCGTGTCCGCACGCTCGTGCAGCAGGAGGGGACGGTCGTCATCGACGGCGCCGTCCACGCGCGGACAGTCATCGGCGCGGATGGCGCTGAGTCGGTCGTGCGGCGACAGTGCGGCGCCGGCGGCGCACGGGCGGGCACCCTCGCGATCGCGCTACGCGGCTACACCAGCGCCGATCCGTGGCCGGTCAGCGAACAGCGGCTCATCATGGCCGCCGCGCACTGGCCGGCCTACGCCTGGGTGTTCCCGGTCGGCGACGGCACCGCCAACGTCGGCTACGGAGAGCTGGTCCGCACCACAACATCGACCCGCGCGGAGTTGACCGCACGGCTGCACGAACTGCTCCCCGACATGCCTCCGCTGCGATTGCGCGGGCACCGGCTGCCACTGTCCCCAGGCCGGCCCGGCGTCACGCACGGACAGGTGCTGCTGGCGGGTGACGCCGCATCGCTCATCAACCCGTTGACCGGTGAAGGCATCTACTACGCGGTGCTCTCCGGCGCCCTGGCCGGTGCCGCCGCCACGTCACCGGACCCCGCCCGTTCCTACCGCCGGTCCTTGCACCACACGCTCGGCAGGCACCTCCGCCACACCGACGTGCTCGCCCGCCTCACCCGACTGCCGCCGTTTGTCGACATCGCCACCGCCGCGGCCCATCAGGATCGGCGGGCCTTCGACCGCCTCGTCGAGATCGGCCTCGGAGCGGGAACGCTCGACGTCCCGCTGATCAAGAGGATGATCGCGGTCATGGCGCGACACCAGCACCTGCCCTGACCGGATATCGAGCGGTTCACCGAGGTCACAGGCATGCGGGAGTGGTAGGTCGTCCGTGCGGTGTCCTCGTCTGCTCGACCCCCGCGCCGACCGTCGACGCCGTTACCGCAGGAGACCACCCGGCCCGCCGATAACCCGAACCAGCATCCATGCGTCGGCCGCGATGGAACGGGTAGGCCACCAGCATGTCTTCCCAACGACCAGTCGAAGGACGAGTCGTGCTGGTGACCGGCGGTTCCGCGGGCATCGGACGTTCGATCGTCGCGCGTCTCGCCGCCGCGGGCGCCACCGTCGTGACGTGTGCCCGTGACGAAGAGCGGTTGCGAACGGCGGCCGGCAGCCTCCCGGGAACCGTCGATCCGGTCGCGTGCGATCTCACCGAGCACCGACAACGCCGCGAGTTGATCGACTACGTCATCGAACGCCACGGCCGCCTGGACGTGCTCGTCAACAACGCGGGCACGGGCCGGGTGGGACTGCTCACCGATCTGGACGCGGAGTCCGTCCGCGACGTGATCGGGTTGAACGTCGTCGCCGTCACGGATCTGACCCGGCTGGCTCTGCCGCAACTCGCGCAGCGTCGCGGCGATGTGGTGATGATCGCCTCCGTCGCCGGGTGGGTTCCGATCCCTCCCTTGTCGCTGTACTCGACCACCAAGGCGGCGGTCGACGGTCTCGTCCACGCGCTGCGCCGGGAATCGCCACCGGGCCTGCGCATCCACAGCGTCAACCCCGGTCCGGTGCGCACGGAGTGGCTCCTCCGCGCAGCCGGACTGCGACCGGACGACGACGAAGGCCGACGAGGGCGCACGTTCGGCACCCGGCCCGAACGCGTCGCCGACGAGGTGCACCGATGCCTCACCGGGCCCCGCCACCGCACCGTCACCGTGCCGCGCTGGCTCGGCACCGCGCGGTTGGCCGGCCTGCCTCCGCTGAGCAACGCCCTCGACCTGCTTCTGACACCGGTCGCACCCCTGGTGGTGCGGTGGGCACGGCACTACCAGGACACGCTGGTCGACCGAGCCCGCAGCGAAGGTCCGAGCGACGGGTCGCGGCCGAACCGGCCCGCGCAGGGGCGATCGCCGTAGCGCACCGATCGGCTTTGCTTCGCTGCGGAGATGCGCGTGCCGGGCCGATAGGACGGCACCCGCGACGGCTGCGACGGTCGACCACCGTTCCACCCGGAGGAAGCTGGACCAGGTCCGATGACGTAAATCGTCCCGGGCACATAGGCTCGACACGACGAGGTGATGCGCATGGACACCGAACCGCTGCGCCGGTATGTCGCCGACGCGCTGTTCACGCGGGTGGCGGGTCCGGACGGTGAACTCCGCCGCGCGCGCATACACGACGCCCCTGGGCCGAGATGGTTCGGTCCCGACCGGCCGATCCGCCGGGTGCACGGCGATGCCGCGATGTTCATCGGCGGCCTGCGGGCACTGCTGTTGCAATCGCTGCACCCGCTGGCGATGGCCGCCGTCGCCGGCCACTCGGACTACCGCGACGACCCGTGGGGCCGACTCCAACGCACGAGCACCTTCTTGGCCACCACGACGTTCGGGACCGCGGTCGACGCCCAGAAAGCCGTTGACCGCGTCCGGTTCGTCCACGACCGCATCAAAGGCGTCACCGCCTGGGGCGTGCCTTACCACGCGTCCGATCCGCACCTGCTGGGTTGGGTGCACGCCGCCGAGGTCGACAGCTTCCTGCGCTGCCACCAACGGTACGGCGCCAACCCGCTGGAAGTCACAGAGAAAGACGAGTACGTCAACGACATGGCGCGCGTCGCATCGGCAGTGGGTGTCCTCGACCCACCGACCACCGTCGCCGAGCTGAAGGCCCGCCTGGCGGCCTACCGCCCGGAACTACGCGGCACACCGGCCGCCCGCGACGCCGCCCGGTTCCTCCTACTCACTCCGCCGGTCCCGCTGCTGGTGCGCGGCCCTTACGCCGCGCTGGCCGCCGCGAGCGTGGCATCGCTGCCCGCCTGGACCCGGCTGCCGCTGCGGCTGCCACTGCTACCGGTGTTCGACAACACCGTCGCCCGGCTGGCCGGCCACGGCATCACGCGCACGTTGCGCTGGGCGTTGCCGGCTGCACCCACGTCAGCGACGTTATAGTGGTGTTCGGCCGCCGAAATCGGCGTGGCGGAACGCGTCAGGCGTGTGCGGATTTACACTATTTATTTGTGCCAGGTCGTCATGATTGAGCGTGTTGGCGAGACCTCGTCGACTGCGCCAGTCCTTGTGGAATCCGTCACCGCGCTGGAACCGGTTATCTCCGCATAAAGCACGATGTTGTCGCGATAGCTGCCCACTTTTCGGTCGAATATCCCTGTGCTTGCCGAGAATGTCGTCCGTGCGGGTCAGGCGGCGTGGTGGTACTCGTTGAGGATGCCGCCCAGTCGTTGCCGTCGGCGGACGTCGAGTCGGATGAGCGCTGCTTGATCGGTGACGGCTGGTGGCAGTGCGCAGTGGTCGGGCGTTGGTGATGCCCTGGTGGGGGCGGTGGTTGTTGTAGAACTGCTCCTACTCGCGCAGGGTGCGCAGCAGGTGCTGCCGGTTCCAGATGAGGGTGCGGTCGAGCAGTTCGTGGCGGCAGCTGCGGATCCGTCGCGGTCGCGGATCAGGAATCGCGCGCGTCTGCCCGCGTCGTCGAGGTCCATGGCGAGGTTCCTGGCGGCTTGGGTGACCCAGGAGGCGGCGGGGTGCGCGGTGGTGGCACCGAGGACTCGGACCCGGCGGCTGGCGTGCTCGATCACCGCGACCACGTAGAGGCGGGTGCCGTTCAGGATGGTGGTCTCGAAGAAGTCGCAGGCCATCAGGGCATCGGCCTGGGAGCGGAGGAAGGCCGACCATGTCGTCGTAGTGCGTTCGGGTGCAGGGTCGACCCCGGCGTCCTGGAGGATCTGCCACACCGTGGACGCGGCGATCTTGATACCGAGGACGAAACGTTCGCCGTGGATGCGGCGGTAGCCCCAGGCGGGATTCTCCCGCGCCAGGCGCACTACCAGCAGGCGGATCGAGCGGATGGTCCGTGGTCGGCCGGGCCGCTTGAGGCGCGACCTGGCTGCGTGGCGCGCCTGGGCCGACACCGCCACCGCCACCGTTCGCTGGGAAGGGGTGGCGACAGCGGGCATCCAGCAACCGGGGCTGGGGCTCTACGAGGAGTGGGACATCGAACTGCCTTCCCCGCACTTCGTGCTCCGAGCGCACCGTGGCGAAGCCGACGGTCAGGAACAGTGGCTGCTGTGCCTGTGGGCCGCGACCGAACCGGGCTGACGCCACCGGATAGAGAACCGACGTCGGAGGTGCGGCTCACCCCGTGGGGCGCACCTCCGACGGCCCTGGAAGCAGACTTGACGGCGGCTGGGTCGTCGGCGGCGTCTGCCACGTCACCCCCGCGGTCCGCGAGATCGCGTCCAGCGGCCCTTCCACGACCCGGTTGATCAGAGAGCCCTCGAGCGGCGCCTCGCCTGCGGGGAGGTCGTCGACTCGTGTACCCCACCACCACGCACCGATCACCACAGCGACCACCGAAAGCGCTGAACAGACCACCAGCCACGACCGCAACCTGCGGCCCCCTCGTCGTGACGCCACGACACGACCATAGCGGCAACGGCAGTTCACGGCTTCCAGGAGCACGGGGGAGCGGGTTGTTGGGAGCAGAATGGGAGCCGTCGGACGAATTCAATAACGTTGAACCGCATTCAACGGCTCCCAATGGCCGATTTTCGCTGCAAGGATTGCATTTCCGCTGGTGGAGACGTTATGTTGGCTTCGTTCACACCGAAGAGGTCACTGGTTCAATCCCAGTATCGCCCACGGTGTGTTCTTCCAGGTCAATGGCTCGTAGACGATCTTCGTCTGCGGGCCATTGATCGTTGCGGGGAGCAATGTGGGCGCAAAAGATCTTGACCACCTCCGTATTGGCGAAGGTGGTCATGGGTTGGTGCTCCCCGTTTGCTCCCGTGTTTGCTCCCAGCGGTGTTGGAGTGCGGCATCTCCGCCGCCGGGAAGCGCGCGGGCATCGAGAAGGGAGCCCGCAGGCGTACTACGACCCGCACTCCTCATCGTGGAGAACGTCGCCGCGCTTCGCTGGCGCAACGGAGGACTCCACCGTGTACTCGGCGACCTGGGCGAAGCGGGGTATGACGCGCTCTGGCGTAGCGTTCGCGTCGGCGCCGTCCACCGCCGCGAACGCGTGTTCCTGCTTTATCTGGACACTTGCAGGACCTTCGAACTCAGATCCGCCCCGTTGTGTGTCATCCAGTCGAGCCGGCTTCTGACCCGGGCGCTCCGTCGCTCCATCAGCTCCGGTTCATTGGTACATGACGGGGTTGCCTCGAAGGTTGCCGTCTGCACACGGCCAGCTTCCTGTGTCGAGTGGTCCGAGGCCGGTGTCACCGAAGATGAACAGTTCGTTCTGCAGGGCAAAGACGACCTGTCCTTGATCGAGCAGCAGGATTCTGCTCATTACCGCCCGCTCGTCGGCCATGGCGAACAACTCATGCATCTCGAAGTCGGCGTCGACAGCCAGCAGCCGACCATCACGCCAGAAGATCGCGGTGCCATCGCGGTCCAGTGCCGGGTAGGCGGTGTAGTAGCCCGAGAGCGCCGGGCCGTCGCGCAGTGTGCCGCCAGGGCCGAGGCCGCGGAAACGGGACCGGGACGGCAGGACGTTCTCCGACTCTGGGCCGCGGATGTAGCCATGACGGTCGACGAGCATCATGGCGTGGCTTGGCCACTCGTCTGTCACGATGCCGGACGGGCCGTACCGGGCTGTGCTGAACGCGCCGTAGCCCTGGGATCCGATGAGGAACTCGCCTGGCCCCGCGATCGCCTTGCGTGCGCTGGGACCGGGCCGGGTAGTGGCGATGACCTGCCCGGTCACGGTGTCCAGGAAGAACGTGACAGCGATGCCGCTGCCGCCATCAGCGAAGGTGGCCGCGATCCGGTTGCCGGAGACCAGCAGCGGCTCCCGATGCGACACCTCGATCGTCCGCGGTGTCCATGGCTTCATCGGTCGTACCTGCCAGTCGTTGTCGGCGCTCGTCTCAACGACGCCCGGATGGGCCAGTCGATCGAGAACGGCCGGCGTCGACCACCGGCAGGTGCCGTCCTCGTCGTAGCGCGCGACGCGGGCGGTTCGACCCGCTTCTACGCCGCGGCGGCGGGCCGCAGGCAGCCACGCCGCGCAGATGCCGTCGGGGAGCAGCACGAACGCCCCGAGGTGTTCGTGGGACGCGTGCTCGAGCGTGATCGAGCGCAGCACCGATCCGGCGGCGTCCAACTCGCTGACCATCTGGCCTCCGGATCCGGAGTGAGCGATCCACACCGTGCCGCCGTCGCTGACACGCGGCGGGCTGGGATGCCCGTCGAACTCGCGGCGCCACAGCACGGTTCCTGTCAGGTCCAACGCCGAGAGCACGGTGGTCGACAAATTGCGCCCGTTGTAGCTGGTCAGGAACAGTGGCCCCGACGCGTCCGGTGTTGCCAGACCCCAGACCTGGCCGGGCATCGACACCTTCTGCGGGTAACTCATCGGTGGATTCCCTCCGCTCAATCTCGACACCGCCGTATCGTTCCAGAGCTGATCGCATGCTCACGGCGATTCCCCAGCTCTCCGAGCAACTGGCGGATACGGTCGGCCGTGCGTTGATGCCGTTCGACCTCGCGTTCCCAGCCGCGTTCCTGAGCGTCGGCCACTAGACCGAGATTTGACTGACATGCCGCTCCTGACAACGCCGAAGTTGCCGCCACCGCCGCCGGTGTGGGCCCACCACATGGCGTGGTCGGGGCCGGTGCTGTCGCGGGTGACCAGGCGGATTTCACCGTCGGCGGTGACGACCTCGACGCCGTGCAGGTGGTCGACGGTGAGCTTGTCGCGGCGGGGGAGCAGGCCGTAGCCGCCGCCGACGATGTGGCCGCCCGCGCCGACCGTGGCGCTAGACCCGCCGGGGATGGTGGTGCCCCAGCGGCGGTGCAGCTTGTAGTAGACGTCCCACAGGCTCGGCCGGGTTCGACGGCGATGCAGCCGGTGTCGCGGTCGTGCTCGACCGCGTGCAGCAGACCCAGGTCGATCACGGCGCGGACCGAGTCGAGCCGGTCAATCGCATCCCGGACGGTATTGGCTGTTCTTTCCACCCGGCTGAGGTGGTCCTGCCGCTGTGCGGGCGGTGCGCCCGGCGACATCGACGAAGGTGGCAGGGCTGACCGTGGGGCACGTCGGGCACGGTTGTCGAGTCGGACCACCGATCCCGTCGGGTGGAGCGTCAGGCCGGGCCTCCACCCTTGAGGGACGCACGGTCGTGTTGTGGTGGCAAAGGGTGCAGTCCAAGTCCCCGGAATGGCACCACATCCGTGGGTTTCCGCTATCACAGTGGTTGTTTGACGGGTGAAGAGCTGTGATGGCCGGAGGTATACCGCCAGTGTGGAAGGCGGTCTGTCGTACGTACGGCGGCGGATCCATGCACCGATAGGGAGATGTCGATGGCCATTGCCGACCAGTCCGCCACCACGTTGTCCAGTGCCGACAGCGACGGGGAGGTGCTGACCTATCAGCCAGGTGCACCCTTGCAGTGGGCCCCGGTGCCTGACGCCGACCGGTACCTTGTGCAGCTGCCGCAGGACAGTCGCAGTCCATACGGGAGCCCGCCTCCTCCGCCCGTGGTTCTCAACGCCGAGCAGTGCAGCATTCAGGTGAGCGCGGACATGTCGGAACCCGTTCTGATCCGCGCACTGCGAGGTGATGTCGTCGTATCCACGACGGTCGCCATCAACGCCGACGATGCGAACGAACCGGCCGACATGAACAACTATCTCACAGAAAAGGTCAGGGACTGGTCCAGTCTGGTGTCGGAATACCCCACCAGGAGGAGGCAGGAGTCGATCGGCCCGGTCGTCGAGGAATCGAGTGGAAAGTGGTACGTGGTCGAACGGACCGAGGTTGATGTCCGCACCACTCCGGACAAGCTGTTGATGCCGAATCCGTCCTTGGCGGCGTTGTGGTCGGGCTGTCTAGTGGAAGGCGCGAAGGCGAAACTGGGTGAATTGTCCGTCGTCCCCATTGCTGCCGCCGATCGTACCAGGATCACCATCGATACTGATCTAAGCGGCACCGGGGACATCTCGGCCGCCGACATCGCCGCGTCCCGCAACGCCGTCAATCAGGCTCGTGTGAACCTGCTCAAAGAAAAGCAATCGCCTGCCGGCGACATGTATTTCAACATGGTCGAGTCGGAATCGCTGGAGGCGGCACTGCTGGAAATGGGCGTCTCCGCATCGTACTTCGGCATGAAAGGCGAAGTCAGCGGATCGACTGAGGTGAAGTCGAAGCAAACGAACATCGTGGCATGTTTCATCCAGCGCGTATACACGACGACGTGCCAGATTAAACCTTCCCCGGGCGACTGGTTCGCGCCGTCGTTCACAAAAAAGAAACTTGCGACACTGATTCGACAGGGTGCAATCGGAGAGGAAAACCCACCGCTGCTGGTCTCCGATGTCACCTTCGGGCGGTGGCTCATATTCCAGTTCAAGACGACGGAGAACTCAAAGAATGCCAAGGCTGCAATCAAGGCCTCATACGAAGGGCTGGCGTCGGTCAGTGCTGAATTGAAGGCAGAGTACGAAAAGACGCTTCGTGAGGGCCAGACGACCGTGTACTCGTCCGGCGGGAACGCCTCGGACGTACACCGGTTGATTGCCCAGGGGAAGATCGCGGAGTACTTCAAGGCCGAGGAGGCACCGTCGCTGGACAAGTACGCGATCACCGGCTTCGCACTGCGGAGCCTTGCCACCCGGGATGTGGCCCGTATGGGCGAATCCGCTCGCTACACGATCGTCAGCCGGGAACTGGCCAGCGCGCCGGCGGAGTGGGCAGAAGTCTACTGCATGGGAGGCTTGCAACTGCTCCCCCCCGAACTCAGCAAATTTGACTCGGTGACGAAGAGTCTTGACGAGATGATAAAGGTCGCCCACACGCTCGGCCCATTGTCTTTCGAGTGCGGAGGCAAGGTGCACAAGGGCGTGCTGAAGCCCAGGGACTTCGGAAGCACCTTCAGCAATCGGCAGAGGTCCAAGCTCGGCCTGTCCGCAGGACAGTTGGCACTCGAGCTGTCCGTGCGCATCCGCGACAACGACGGCAATGAGGTGCTGAAAGCGCCCGTAACGTATTCCTACGTCCGGCCCAGTCCGCAACACGTCTTTGGACTTCCGGCGAGCTACCACTGGGTGCACATGGTGGAGGTCACCGATGAGGTGCTGAAGAAGACGGGGTACAAAGACCCCAACTGGCACTTCACCGGCACTTTCGGAGTCGAATGCAAGCGGTGATGCACTGGCGCGACGAGACCGCCCGTCCGGGCACACGCAAACACGACCAAAAAGAGGCTCACCGATGTGTCCCTGTTTCTGCAGGGCCCACGAATGGCTGGCGGCGCAACAACATCGCCGATTCCCCTCCAGCCGCCTCGTCGAGCTCGAACATTCGGTTCCCGCTGGTGGGCCGCGAGCATTCTCGTCGACGGACCGACCTCGTCCGGGGAGGGCTTCGGTCCTGCTGTCATCGGCCGGCAGGAATGGGGATGGTGTGTGTGGAGTGATGCCGTCGGCCGAGGACGTGGGTGGCGTGGACGGCGCGGTCGTCGCCGAGCGTCATCAGGGCGAACAGGCGCTCGGTGAAGGTTTTCGCGACGCGGGTCCGGCGGGCGAGTTCCGGGGTGGCGTTCCAGTCGAGGACGACGAAGTCGGCTTCCTTGCCGGGGCTGAAGTTGCCGATCCTGTCGGTCAGGTCCAAGGCTTGCGCGCCGCCGAGTGTGGCCAGGTAGAAGCCGCGGTGGCCGGAGAGCGGTTGTCCCTGTAGCGCGAGTGCCTTGTAGGCCTCGTTGAGGGTTTGCAGGATCGAGTAGCTGGTGCCCGCGCCGATGTCGGTGCCCAGGCCGACCGCGACGCCGGCGGCACGGGCGTGGTGCAGGTCGAACAGGCCGCTGCCCAGGAACAGGTTGGAGGTGGGGCAAAACGCGATGGCGGACCCGGTCTCGGCGAGACGCGCGCGGTCCTGGTCGTCGATGTAGATGCAGTGCGCGTAGAGCGAGCGCGGTCCCAGCAGGCCGTGGCGGTCGTAGACGTCGAGGTAGGAGCGTCCGCCGAACAGCTCGTGCACCAGTTTTACCTCGGCGGTGTTCTCGGCGAGGTGGGTTTGCAGCCACAGGTCGGGTCGTTGGGCGCGCAGCTCGCCGACCATGCGCAGCATGGCCTCGGTGGAGCTGGGCGCGAAGCGGGGGGTGAGGCTGTAGCCGAGCCGTCCGACGCCGTGCCAGCGGTCGACCAGTTCCAGGGTCTGCGCGCGGGCGGTGTCGACGTCGGGGTCGCGCAGGAACGGCGGTGCGAACGGTTCGCGGTCCATCAGCACCTTGCCGCACAGCATCCGCAGCTCGCGCCGGCGCGCTTCGGCGCAGAAGGCGTCCACTGACTCGGTGTGCACGGTCGGGAAGACGCTGGCGGTGGTGGTGCCGCAGGCGAGCAGCCGGTCCAGGAAGAACCCGGCGATCTTGCGGGCGTGGTTGGCATCGCCGAACTGCGACTCGACGGGGAAGACGTACGTCTGCAGCCAGTCGAGCAGTTGCCTGCCGTAGCTGGCGATGACGTCGACCTGGCTGTAGTGCACGTGGCAGTCCACGAACCCGGGCACTACGAGCCGGTCGCCGTAGTCCACCACCACGCCACCCCGATGACGCGGGGGCAGCGCATCGCGGTCGCCCACCCAGGCGACGTGACCGTCCTCCACGACGAGCGCGCCGCGCTCGAACAGCTCCCACGGTCCGTTCTCGGCCGCGTCACCCGGATCGTCCAGGAAGTGCAGCACGCAACCCAGCACCAGCGTCCGGCCTTTACCGCCGGTCGGTTCAGCATGGGCGGGGGAGGTGAGCACAGTGGGCGTGGCCAGCACGCCGAGGCTTGCCAGGAAGTTGCGGCGGTTCCACATCGGACCGCGCGGTTCGACACCGTCCATCCGACGAGTGTGTGTCGCGGTGGACCGCCCGGCTCTTCGTGTCCTCCCATGAACCGGACTTTCACCGCAACCGGTGAGGGGAGGCCGTCTACGCTGACCCAGCGTTGTCGAAGGCGGGGCACACCCACGCTTGCGCACACGGACGCCGGGGTGGGTGCTGATGTGCCGGAGTCCGCGTCGACGCGGTACCGACGGTGGGATCAGAAGCGGCGGAAGTCAGTCGATGCCCGTCGTACTGCCCACCGCTGCACTCGGCGATGATCTGGGCGCCCTCGTCGAGGCTGATAAGGGGTGCGCCACCGTCCTGCACGCGCTGTTCGAGGGTGACGTCGGGTTCGGTCGACGCGGTCCCCGCCGCTGCCGGCGCACTGCCGAGGACGACCTCCCCGACAGCAGCCGCCATCGTGATCCGGTTTCGCGTCTGGGGCGAGCGGTTGCCCCACACCCGGCGACGCGTCGGCTCCACCATCGCCGTCGGCACCACGGAGTTCACGGTGCAGTTCCTCGGCGCCGTCTGGCCCGCCCTGCGCGCGGAGTTCAAGAGCCGTGGTGTCCAGCTCAAGATCGAGCACGTCCGCACCCGAGACCTGTGGGCCCGTCTCGATGCCAAACACGTCGACCTCGTGCTCGGCAGCCTCGCCGCCGAGTACGACCGGCCCGTCACCCTGGACTACGACTTCATCGAATGGCACCGCGAACGCGTCGCCCTGCTCACCAACCTCAGCGCCCGTGAACTGCCGGACAAACCCGTCGTCGGAGGCCCTGAGGACCGTGCCGCTGCTGGTGCCCTCCGCCGGCCTGCTGGCGCAGTTCCTCGGCCGCTGGTACGGACCGGACTACCGAGGCGCCCTCAACGTCGTCGCGGACATCGACTCCTTGAAATCTGCTTTCAGGCCCATGTCGGCGAGGGCGCCGTTGTAGTTGTCGCGGGTGAGGAAGCGGTTGAGGCCGGGGTTGTAGGCGCGGAAGCCCATGCCGTAGCTGCTGGATGACAGGTTCCAGCGCTTGCCGTTGTAGCGGTAGAAGTTGTACGGCTCCCTGCCGGGCTGTTGGGCTTCGGGCTTGTCGATGCCGGTGAAGGATTCGGTGTCGTCCTTGCCGTAGGCGGTGTAGCCGTAGGTGGCGCGGGTGTCGCCGTTGTCCTTGGTCAGGGTCTCGACGTCGGTGTGCGGGTTGTAGCCGTAGTAGAAGTCCTCGGCGACCTGCGGTCCGGTGCCGTCGATGTCCTTCTTGATCTGTGTCAGGCGTTTGCCGAACGAGTCGTACTGGAACTATGGTGTCATTGAGGTTGAGGGCGCAGACCAACTTCAGTACTCGGAAGTGCTGAGCTACTTCCCCTCGAGGTGATCGCGTGCACGTGGAGGCTGAGCACCTGGCGGACTACCTCACCGAAGGCGCTCTGCGGATCGTCCCGACAGAGGTCTGCCGGGCATTCAGCGGGTACCTGGATTCGCTGCCGTGGGACGCGAGCGGGGCGAGGCTCGACTGGGCGGCCGTCCCGCACCGGGAGATCCGGCTCCGGGGGGTGTCGGAGGAAGACGTGGTAACACTGCTCGGCGATTCGCGCGCGGCGCGGCACGGTCATCTCCTGGTGCTCTATTCCCCGACGGAACCTGGGCTTCTCTGCGATTTCTCCTTCGGTGCCAGGAACTTCGATGAACTTTACTGGAAGGCGCCGGGTGTGCGTTTCATGTGTGGGGCGGGCATTCGCGAGGGCGAGTTGGTCCCTATTTCCGGGGATTTGATCCAGGTGGACGGCGGTGCCGTTCTGACCGCGCTGATCTGAATCTGCTCTGCGGAACAGCATGAGGTCTGGCCGGCTGATCGAAATGATCATGACCAACCGGTACACCGGGACCATCGAGGCCGAGCACGGCTGCTTCCTGCTGCAGGCCGACGACCTGCCGCAAACCGGTGCCGCCGGCCAGTACGGCGCACTGATCGTCGACCCTGGCTCAGGTCAGGTAGAACTGCTCACCAAGTGCGACGACGGACCCGTGCACCTCACCGTGGAGGTCCACGACAGCCCGGCACCGCCGCCACCCCGCGCCTGGGCCGCCACCGCCACCGCCACCGTCCGCTGGGAAGGGGTGGCGACCGAGTCGGGACAGCAGTTGACCGTCGGGGCGCGGTCGTTCACCGAGCGCTTCCGCGGAGGGATCAGACGTCCGACGGAGACTGATCGTGCGACGACGACGGCCACGCGCCTCCACGGGTAGCGCCGACGCGTCGTGTCCGTTGAGGGTGCGGGGTTGACCACCGGGTCTCGGTTCGCGCGGCGGCGAGGGCGTCAACCCCGGCATGTCCCGGCGGTGCGAACCGTGGATGGGCCCAACCCCCATGTCGACGCACTCCGACCGTCGTACCCAGGCGGGGCGGTTGTGTTCATTAGTGTGGGTACTCCGCAGGAGCTGTAGTCGGGTCGGGTGCCGGGCGTGGCGCGCGGTGGGTGGACGGGACGGTTCGGGAGTTGGTTGACGTGCACGATCTGCCGGCGGACCTGTCGTTCCTGGAGTCGGGTGGTGAGATGGCCCGTCGGGTGGTGGCGTTGGACTGGTCGTCCACGCAGGTTGGGCCGATCGAGGGCTGGCCCGCCGGTCTCAGGACGGCGGTCGGGATCTGCCTGTCCTCCCGTCACCCGATGGTGATCTGGTGGGGTCCCGACCTCGTGCTGCTCTACAACGACGCGTGGGTGCCGATCCTGGGGCCTGCGAAGCACCCGGCGTTGGGGCGTCCGGGTGAGTCGGTGTGGCCGGAGATGTGGCACATCATCGGCAAGCAGTTGCGCGGGGTGTTGGAGACCGGTGAGGCGACGTGGTCGGACGACCAGCTCCTGCCCGCCCATCGGTTCGGCTACCTGGAGGAGGCGTACTTCACCTACTCCTACAGCGCCATCCGGGACGAGTCCGGACGTGTGGCCGGTGTGTTCACCGCCGTCACCGAGACCACCTCGCGCGTTCTGGGTGAACGCCGTCTCGGGACGCTGCGGGAGTTGGGTGAGGTCTCCGCCTCGCAGTCGCGCAGCGTGGACGAGGCATGCCGCGCGATCATCGACGTGCTGGCCCGCAACAGGGCCGACCTGCCGTTCGCGTCGATCCACCTGTGCGACACCGGTGACGGGATTGCCAGGCTCGTCGCGAGTCAGGGTCTGGTGGAGGGGCACGACGACCATCCGCGGCTGGTGACGCGGGAGCAGGACCCCTGGTCGGTGTGGGACGTGGTCGATTCGGGTGCGGTCCGGGTGACCAGGGGAGTGGCCGAGCGCTGCGCGGGCCTGCTCACGCCGGGGTGGAGCACGATGTCGGACACGCTGCCCGACGCGGTCGTCGCCCTGCCCATCGCGGCCTCCGGCAGCGACGACACCGCGGGAGTGTTGCTGGCCGGTGTGAGCCCGCACCGTGCGCTGGACGAGGACTACCTGTCGTTCTTGTCCCTGGTCGCCGGTCACGTCTCCACGGCGGTGGCCGACGCGCGTGCCTACGACCACGAGCGCCGCCGCGCCCAGGCGCTGGCCGAGCTCGACCGGGCCAAGACCGAGTTCTTCTCGAACGTCAGCCACGAGTTCCGCACACCGCTGACCTTGATCGCCGGTCCGGCCGAGGACGGCCTGGCCGACGACGCGAACCCGCTCGCACCCGTTCAGCGCGAGCGTTTGGAGACCATCCGCCGCAACGCGGCGAGGCTGCGGCGCCTGGTCAACGACCTGCTGGACTTCTCCCGGATCGAGGCGGGACGGGCGCGGCCCGAGTCGGTCGAGACGGAGCTGGGCGGGTTCACCAGCGGGATCGTCGCGTCCTTCGCGCCCGCGGTCCGGCGCGCGGGTTTGGAGTTGCGGACGGACTTCGCGAATGTCGAGGGCGTGTTCGTCGACCGCGACATGTGGGAGAAGATCGTGTTGAACCTGCTGTCCAACGCGCTCAAGTTCACCCTCCGCGGTCAGATCGACGTCGCGCTGCGGACCAGGCGCGACGGAGTGGAGTTGAGGATCGCCGACACGGGTGTGGGCATCGCCGCACACGAGATCCCGCAGCTGTTCCAGCGCTTCCACCGGGTGCGATCGGCGGAGGGTCGTTCCCACGAGGGCAGCGGGATCGGCCTGGCGCTGGTCCACCAACTGGTCACGTTGCACGGCGGGATGGTGTCGGTGCAGAGCGAGCCCGGAGTGGGTACCGCGTTCACCGTGTGGATACCGCGTCGTGGAGTGCCGAACACCGCCGCGCCGATCACGGATGCCCCCTCGACACGTCCGAACCAGGCAACGGCGTACCTGGAGGAGGCGCTGCGCTGGGAGGCGACCGACCCTGGAGCTCCCGGCGCACCGCCCTCGCACCCGCTGCCGGGCAGCACCCCGGGGGCGAGGGTGTTGGTGGTCGACGACAACGCGGATCTCCGGCAGATGCTGGTCCGCCTGCTCAGCCCCTATTGGCAGGTGCTGGTGGCGGCTGACGGTCGGCAGGCGCTGGAGCTGGCCCGCGCAGAGCGACCGGACCTGGTGCTGTCCGATGTCATGATGCCCCGCCTCGACGGGTTCGGTCTGCTCGAAGCGCTGCGGTCGGACCCGGCCACTGCCACCATTCCGGTGATCCTGCTGTCGGCCAGGGCGGGGGAGGAGGCGGAGATCCAAGGGTTGGACGCCGGGGCGGACGACTACCTGGTCAAGCCCTTCTCCTCACTCGAACTGCTGGCCAGGGTCCGGTCGAACCTCGAACTGGCCCGTTCGCGCAACCACGAGTCAGCGTGGCGTTCGGCCCTGGTCGCCGCGATCCAGGACGGTGTGTTCATCACCGATCCCAGCGGCGCGGTGATCGAGGTCAACGCCGCTTTCGAGGCGCTGACGGGGTATGACCAGCACGGCACGCCGTACACCGCTGCGCACCCGTGGTGGCCCGACGCCGAAGCCGACGGGGAGCACCGGGACAACGTCGAAGCGGCGATCGCCTCGGCCCTGGTCGACGGCCGCAGCAGGATCGAGGCGCCGTTCCGTCACCGTGACGGTCACCGGGTGTGGATCTCACTGTCCCTGGACGCGCTGGACGACCCCCGTACCGGCGACCGGATGCTCGTGGGGACGGCCAGGGACATCACCCCCCAGTTGCGCTCGATCGACCGCGCCGGACCGCTGGCCCGGTTGACCGCGCGGTTGGCGCAGTCCAGTGACGTCCACGACGTGCTCGTGGCGGGCTTGGCGGAGCTGCGGAAGGTGTGGAGCGCGAAGCAGGTCGTCGAGGCGTCGTGGGATGCCGGCGGTCGGACCGACGTGCTGGCCGATCCGCCGGTGCCATCGTGGGAATCACTGCCCGAGGACATGCGGTCGGCCCTGGATCACATCCGCCGCGATCACGGACTGCACGTGGAGCCCGACGACAGTCTCGGCGCGGGGACGCAGGCTGGTGCGGCCGTGCCCACGCAGCCCAGTGTCGGCATGGGAGCGCCCATCGGGGATCGGACGGCGGTGTGGGTGCACTTCGATCCGCCCAGGCTCTTGTCGGCCGACGACCGTGCCCTGTTCGGCGTTCTCTGCGACTACCTCGGGCTGGCCCTGCAGAGGGCGCGCCTGTTCGACGATCAGCACGAGGTGGCCACGGTCCTCCAGCGCGCCATCCTCAGCCCGGTGCAGCTGCCGGACGGGCTGGCGGCCCGCTACCTGCCCGCCGAGCGGCCGCTGGAGGTCGGGGGCGACTGGTACGACGTGGTCGACCTCGGCCAGGGGGTGCTCGGCCTGGTCGTCGGAGACTGCGTCGGGCGCGGTCTGCACGCCGCCACGGTCATGGGCCAGCTCCGCAGTGCCGCGCAGGCCCTGTTGCTGCAGGCGAAGTCGCCCGGCGAGGTGCTCGGCGTGCTCGACGAGTTCGCCCTGCGCATCCCCGGTGCGCGGTGCACCACGGTGTTCTGCGCGTTGATCGACATCCACCGCCACACCGTCCGCTACAGCAGTGCCGGCCACCCACCGGCCCTGCTGGTCGACGCCGCCGGAGGGGCCGAACTGCTGGAGCAGGCCGGTTCCGTGCCCCTGGCCACCATCCCGGTGGCGACGAGACCCGAGGCCACCGCGACCCTCGCGCCGGGATCGACCCTGTTGCTCTACACCGATGGGTTGGTGGAGCGGCGCGGACGAGGGCTGGAGGTGGGGCTGGACCTGTTCGCCGCCTCGGCGGTCGCGAACAGGGACCTGGCCCCGGACGCCCTCGCCGACGAGATCATCGACCGGCTCCTGTCCGGCGAGAGCGGAGCCGACGACGTGGCCCTGCTGGTGTACCGCCACCCACCGCGGGCCGCGGACGAGTTCAGGGTGTTTCTGCCGGCCGACCCGGCGCGACTCGCGCCGTTGCGCCGGGACCTGCGCCTGTGGCTGGTCGATGTCGGGCTCGACGAGGAGGCAGTGGACGACGTCCTGCTCGTCGTCTGCGAAGCCTGCACCAATTCCATCGAGCACGCCTACGGGTCCGACCCCACTCGGGTGGTCGTCCTCGACATCCGCCACGACCCGGACGGACTCCTGGTCGTCGTCCGCGACACCGGGTCCTGGAAACCTCCGACCGACGCCCCCACCACCCGCGGGCGCGGCGTCGCGATGATGAGGGCCATGATGGACTCCGTCGACATCGACCACAGGCCCGACGGCACCACCGTCACAATGCGAAAGAGGCTCGGCGATGACCGATGAGCTGGTCACCACGCTGCTCGACCGTGCCGACGGCACGGCTCGGCTCATCGTCACCGGCGAGATCGACTTCGCCACCGCGCCCCTGCTCCGGGAAGCCATCGACAACGCCCTGACGTCCGACACGACCTTGGTCATCGACCTGCGTGCGGTCACCTACCTCGACAGCGCGGGCATCGACGTCCTCTTCGAACAGGCCGAGCGTCGGACGATCGAACTGGCGGTCAACCCCCGAGGCCCGGTCCTCCGCATCCTCCGCATCAGCGGACTCGTCCAGGCCGTCCCGGTGCACGAACACAAGGCGGATGCGGACTCCTGACACCGGGAGGGATCGGCACCTCGGCGTGGTGATGCCGTGACGGGCTCGGCAACGCCGCCATCGCCGGCGAGTCGTCATCACCGAGGGAGGAGTATCCGGCGGCGGGACAGCGCTGACGGTCGTGCAACCTCCGAACCGGTCGGGCAGATCGGTCTGCTCGGAGGTCGACTGATGGAACAGTCGGTGCTCCAGCGGATCCGGACCGCCTCGTGCAAGCCGGCAAGTGCCCGGACGAGCACTCGTCACCTCGGAGCGAACGTGCGCACGCTGTTCTCACGGCGCCGGCCTGGCCGGACGTCGAGGAGGCCGGTAGGTCGAGCCGGGTCCTGTGCCGCTCGAGAAGTCATCGCTGCTGGTCAGGTGGCCTGTGTGTATTCGTTGACGAGGCCGCCGAGGATGCGGGTGCGGAGCACTCCGCAGGTGTCGACGTCGTCTATCGCGGCGGGGTGCTGATGAGCTTCGGGTGGTAGTTGGTCGCGCGGGCCTGGTGGGGGCGGTGTCGGTTGTAGTGGTCTGCGTAGGTCGTGAGGACTTGTCGTGCGTGCGCTTCACCCAGGATCAGGATGTGGTCGAGGAGTTCGCGTCTGATGGGTGGTTCAGGACATCATCATGGAGGGAAGGCATGAGCACGCAACTACTCGTAGATCGTTGCAGCCCGCATCGCGTCCTGAACGACCTCCCAACCGTTCCAGGGGACGGGGACACCTCGGCTGGCGTAGTAGCCCGTACAGTCATCCAGCCAGGCAGCCAGCGACTCCAGGTAGTCCGGAAGCGAGCGGTTCTCCCAGTTCGCGGGCGGACCATCCGACCAGTCAGCCAGCAACGCCCGCACCGTCGCCGTCAGCCGATCCTTGTGTCGCGCCGCCGGCGACGATGGGCAACCGGGGACACCGCAATCGTCGTCGGGATCTGCGTCCGGGTAGGCCAAGCCGTGCTCGAACTCGTAGTGGAAGCACACGTAGTGCATCCGCTCGAACGTCCTGTAGTGATCCCGGTTCAACCGCACGAGCCGACCACACCGTCGACTGTCAACGGCGTTCGAATATTGACCCCCGGTGGTCGGATGGAATCTGACCCCCTGGATGGTTGTTGATCTAGTCGTTGGTCTTGGTGGCCGGTGGGACGCGGCCGAGGTCGCGGTCTTTGAGGCGGTAGCTGTCTCCCTTCATCGAGATGACGTCTGCGTGGTGGACGAGGCGGTCGATCATCGCGGCGGCGGCGACGTCGTCGCCGAAGACCTCGCCCCAGCGGCCGAACGGCTTGTTCGAGGTGACGATCAGGCTGGCCCGCTCATAGCGGGACGACACCAACTGGAAGAACAGGTTGGCCGCTTCTGCTTCGAACGGGATGTAGCCGACCTCGTCGATGATGATCAGCGGGATCCGGCCGAGTTTGACCAGTTCGGGTTGCAGCCGTCCGGCGTGGTGGGCCTCGGCGAGGCGGGCGACCCATTCGGCGGCGGTGGCGAAAGCGACCCGGTGTCCGGCCTGGCAGGCGCGGATCCCCAGGCCGACGGACAGGTGGGTCTTGCCGGTCCCGGGCGGGCCGAGGAAGACCACGTTCTCCTTGCCCGCGATGAAGTCCAACGTCCCCAGATGCGTGATCGACTCGCGTTTGAGTGAGCGTTGGTGGTCGAAGTCGAAGTCCTCCAACGACTTGCGTGACGGAAACCGTGCGGCGCGGATGCGACCCTCACCGCCGTGGGACTCGCGTGCGGCGACCTCGCGTTGCAGACAGGCCGCCAGGAACTCCTCGTGCGACCAGGATTCGGCGCGGGCTCGTTCGGCCAGGCGCTCGACCGCGGCGGCCAGCGACGGCGCCTTGAGCGCCCGCGTGAGGTAGGCGATCTCGCTGGAAACGTTGCGGCTGTTGGTGTTGACGGTCTTGGCGGCCATCAGGCGATCTCCTCGTCCGTGCTGTCGGCGAGGCCGAACATGCGGTCGTAGTCGGTCAGGTCGCGGTGCTCGACATCGGTGTCGACCGCGGGGACCGCGGCCAGGCGGCGGGACTGCCGCAGCCTGGCCGCGGCGGTGACGTGGGCGGGGTCGGTGATGCTCTGGTGATCCGCCCAGCACCGTTGATGTCGGGCCGTCTCGGTGCCGTCCAGCGTCACCAGGACCTCCTCCAGGGTCGCGGTGATCTCGACCCGGCGGCCGACCGCCGTCGGGTGCACCGAGTAGTCGTTGGAGTCCACCCGGACGTAGTGATCGCGGGGCAGACGGGTCGTGGACCGCCGGCCGACGACCGGTGCGACCGGTGGCAGCTCGAGCATCGAGGACCGGTCGGCGTCCCATCGATCGGTCGGGCGGCAGCCCAGGCCGCGATGTCGACGCCGGTTGGCGCGCGTGACCAGCCAGTCGGTGAGCTGGGTGTTGAAGTCGGTCGGCGAGGTGAACCCGCGGCCGGGCAGGAACGAGGTCTCGAAGTAGCCGTTGACGCGTTCCACCAGGCCCTTGGCCTCGGGATCGGCCGGGCGGCACTGCACGACCTTGATCCCGAGCGTTCCGCGGAAGGCGTTCATCGCCTCGGTCAACACCGGTTTCCCGCCGCGCCACTGGCCGATCGCGGACTCGTTGTCCCAGACCAGCGCCCGAGGCACCCGACCCCAACCGCCGATCAGCGCCCAGTGCCCGGCCAGCAGGTCCGGCGACTGCCGCGACGGGATCATCATCGCGGTGATCACCCGCGAGTAACCCGACACCATCACCAGCACCGGCGGGCGTCCGACCTGCCCGAAGCCCAGCGGCACGTCCACCGGCGGGAACCACAGGTCGCACTGCGCCAGCTCGCCCGGCCGGTACTCCGTCCGCGACGCGGGGTCCGGCGGCGCGAACAACGGCCGCAGCTCCCGCACCCGGTCCTTGAGCACCGTCATCGACCTCGTCCAGCCGATCCGCTCGGCGATCACCGTGGTCGGCATCGTCGGCCACTGCTCCAACAACCGCCGGATCTCCGGCTCGACCGCGTCCACGATCGACCCCTTCGCCGGCCGCTGGTATCGCGGCGGCTCGTCCGCGGCCAGAGCCCGCCGGACGGTGTTACGGCTGACACCGAGCTTCCGGACGATGGCCTTGATCGGCATCCCCTCGGCCCGGTGAAGACGGCGGATCTCCGCCCAGTCCTCCACGTTGAGCACTCCCTACTGTCAACGGGGGTCAGATTTCGTCCGTCGCCAGGGGGTCAGTTTTCACACGTCGTCGACATCGACACGTCTGGTCGCTGCTGTCATCAGGCACCAGCGGATCATCGCAGGTCACGGAATGCTCGTCAGCTCGATTGCTCCTGGCCCTCCGCCCAGAAGCACCCGAGTAACGAGGACACTCACCGACGATCGTTACCTGATATTCGCAATAACTTGCCCGTTCACGGCAACGCGGGCTGACGGTGGGTGCGCGACAAAGACCCGGACGGTTGGGCCGAGACCGTCGAGTTCGACCGCGCCATCCGCCACGGCTACCAGCACGCACCACGCAAGGGCAGGAGTTGCTCGGCCAGTACTGTTCCTGCCTTCCGCTGGACGAAGTTGATCTCGACGCGCCCGCCAAGTCCAGGAGCAGGAAGCACCTACGGCTGATCACCTCCGACTCAGCAGACGTGGCAGCGGACAGCATGGAGGAGGACGGCGATCCGGATGGGTGCCCGCCCTGGTCATGTCGCTCTGGCACCCCGGCCACCTCGGAGCGTGCAGCATGACGACGAACCACCCGGCGTCCCACTCCCCGAAGCGACACACGACAACGTCGGATCTCGACCCCTTGCTTACTGACCTGCCGAAGTTATGGTCGAGCTTCCTACGCGACTGGGACCGCACCCTCCGATCGCGCAACCACCCGATGACGACCCGGTACAACTACATCCTCGCCGTATCCCAGTTGACGCGCTACCTGGCGGCAGGACCTATGGACAGCGATACCCACGCTGCCGCACAAGACCCACCGCGGTGGAGAAGCAACACATCGAACTGTTCCAAGCCTGGATGATCGACAGCCGGCCGGCGTTCTCCGCGGCCAGCGGTCCGGTGAGGCCCAGCGACCTCGTGTCGCAGCACCGGTCGCTCGACGTCGTTGACCGCCGATGCCCGTGGCGAAGTGGGGCTGGCAGGGGATTCGCCGTGCTGCTTTGCGGTCGACTGTGGTCAACGTGCGCGCCGCCTGGTGTCGCGTCACGGAGACTTCCAGAACGCTGCGGGCGAAGCTGACCTTGTCGAGGTGGAAACCTTCCAGCTTGTGTGCAGCAGCCGATTCGAGTGCTTCATGGGTTCCGCTGCGGCCGACGAACGACACGTCGGCGGCGTCCAGTGCCTGCAAGCGGGCCGCTTCATCGGGGTGCAGGAAATGGTTGGCGTAGTGCTTGACCACTGCGATACCGATCTCCACCGGGATACACGCTCGCCGAGGACTGCGCGCACATGCGCGTGGGGGACCACCCCCTGCTCGCGCGGGGAAGACATGACATAGCCGGTGAGCGCTTCGCGGTGCAGCGGACCACCCCCGCTCGCGCGGGGAAGACGGCGGTCCGTCCACACCGGACGATCGCTCGCTGGGGCCACCCCCGCTCTCGCGGGGAAGACGGGTCGTGATCGTGACGAGAGTGGTCTCCGGCACCACTCTCAGTGGTGAACGAGCCCGGTCGGTACAGGCCGGTGCCGGAACGACCAAGGGACGCGAGCAACCCATCACCCTGACCGGCCACTACCGGATGACCTGGCGTGGCTTCTCCACACTCGATCACGCCGTCGGCGGCCGGATGCGACTGCTCGCGGTGAAGATCGTCCCCGACGCTTGACCAGTGATCGACGACTCGGCGGGGGCCCGGTGTTGCGCAGGTCGTGCTCAGCCCGGCTCCGCGGCCGGGCAGCAGCCGAGGGGGACGGGCTTGCGGTGTGCGGGTACGAGGGGGCCGATCAGGGCGACCGGGGTGGGACTGCGGTTGAGCAGGTGGTGGCTGGTGGAGTGGTCGCCGGTCGGTTCCGAGCCGATGACGAGGACGGACGCGAGCCTGGCGTGGCGGATCAGGCCGGTGACCGGGTGGGAACGGGCGATCCGCACCTCCACGGGCACGTCCGGGTACTGCTCGGCGCAGCTGTCGGTCACGGCGAAGGTGTTCTGCGCGCCGGAGGTGGACCACGGTCCGGTGACCGGTGTGCCGAGGGTGCAGCACACCACGCGGACCCCGGTCCCCAGGGCCGCCGCCAGGGTCAGGCCGGCCAGCACGACCGCTTCGGCCAGGTGGGTGCCGTCGGTGCCGACCACCACCGGGAGGTCGTGGTCCTGGTTCGTGATGGGTGGGATGGCGACGAGGGGGCACCGGGCGCGTGCGGTCACGGTGCGGGCCAGTGTCGTCCGCTCCGCATCCACGACGATGAGGTCCGCGGTGTGGGATTGGGCCGCTAAGACGTGCGCCATCGGCTCGGCGGTGCTCTGGGTGGACACGTCCAGGTGTGGCGAGTCGGCGCGCAGGCGCGCTGCCACGTCGTGGGCCGCCGTGGCCCGGTCGGCGGTGTGCGCCACGGTGAGGCCGAGGCCGCACCGGTCCGCGTAACCGGCCGCCCACAGCGCCGCGCCGACCTCTGTCGAGGCCAGGACGAGGCCGCTCGTCCCGGCTGGTGTCGTGGTCATGCTCCGCCCCCGATGCGACACGTTCCTGCGGTAGGTCGAACCAGATCGTCCCGCAGGAGGTGCCGGCGCGGCCGGAGGACTCGCGGAGCGACTGGTGTCCGCTGTGTGGAATACATTTTTTATGAGTGGATATCGTCTTTCGGGTCAGCCTTCGATCGCGCTATGCGATTCACGTTGGCGCAGACATGTGCCGTTCCCTGCTCAAACCTGGCGTTCGGGTGAACCTCACGAGTCGTGGTGACCATCGGTGAAATTGCCCTTGACGATCCGCAAAACGTGAAGTCTGCTCGATTGGGAATAGTCCATTTGGCGGTCGTCAAGCCGGTCGAGTGGTCGCAAACATGGTGCGGTAATTCTGCGGTCGCGTGGACTGGATCAGTTCGGAGCAGCAGTTCGGGATGTGCGTGTGAAACCTGCGGAAGTGGGTACAGGACTCTCCGTGCTCACTGTTGTTGGAGGTCACGGCCTCGGCTGCGAAGTGTGATCATCCGTCGATTTCCGCCGGGTGTGCGCCTGCGCGGATATCGGGCACCGTGCTGCGGGTGCTGCGGGAGAAATGTCCAGCCGACGAGCGGTAGGGCTCGTCAGTGAAGGAAGAGGGCTGTGGACGACTTAGGCAGAGCGTTTCGGCGAGCGGTGCGCGAGCACGGCGTCCCGGGCGCGCAGTTGGCCTTGCTGAGCGACGGCGAGGTGTGGGAGTTCGAGTTCGGTGAGGCGCGTCACGCCTCCGGACGCGCAATGGGCCGCGACACCAAGGTGCCGATCGGCTCCATCACCAAGACTTTCACCGCGACGCTGCTGATGGTGCTGGTGTCCGACGGTGACGTCGACCTCGACGAACCCGTCGCCGAGTACCTGCCGGAGGTGCGGCAGACCGGCGGCCGGCTCGCCGAGGTGCTGACCACCCGCCACCTCCTCAGCCACACCGGCGGACTGCGCTCCGAGGTCGTCGCGCCGTCCGCCGACGCCCGACCGCCCCTGGCGGCGTCCCTCCTGGAACTCCTGCACGCGCCGGGGGAGGGCTTCTCGTACTCCAACGCCGGCTACGCCCTGGCGGGCCGCCTGGTCGAGGTGGCGACCGGGATGACGTGGTCGGAGGCAGTCCAGACGATCTTGCTGAAGCCGCTGGGCATCACCCCGGCCTTCATCGTGGGCGACGGCGCCGCGGCGCCGTCCATCGCGCACGGCCACACCGTGAACCGCGTCCTGCGCCAGGTCCGCCCCGTCGAGCAGGACTTGTCGCCGATCGAGGCGCCGGCGGGT
Source organism: Saccharothrix hoggarensis (assembly GCF_042678885.1). Lineage (GTDB taxonomy): Bacteria > Actinomycetota > Actinomycetes > Mycobacteriales > Pseudonocardiaceae > Actinosynnema > Actinosynnema hoggarensis. Next base: position 1,333 of record NZ_JBHTLK010000066.1, on the reverse strand, counting down.
GGGCTCGCCGCGAGCGCGGCCGACCTGGTCGAGCTGTCCCGGGTGCACCTGCGCCCCGAGCACGGCGGGACCGACCACGGCCTGGTGGCCCCGGACGACCTGGTCGAGATGCGCCGCCCCGTTCCCGGCGCCGAGCCGTTCGGGCTGGCCGACGGCTGGGGTCTGGGCCTGGCGCTGTTCCGCCGCGGCGGCACCGAGTGGTTCGGCCACGACGGCACCGCCGACGGCACCTCCTGCCACCTGCGCATCGACCCCGAATCGGGCGCCGTGGTGGCGCTCACGGCCAATTCCGCCTCCGGCGCGGCACTGTGGCGGCAGCTCCTCCCCGACCTGCGGGCGGCCGGCCTCGACGTCGGCGAGCACACCACCTCGGTCGACCTCGGTCCCCGGGTGTCCGTCCCGCCCGGCTGCGCCGGCGACTACCTCAACGGAGACACCGTCTACTCGGTGGTCGTCCGGGACGGCGGGCTGCACCTCGTCGTCGACGGTGACGAGGCGGCGCGGCTCACCCTCCACGACGGGCTCGTCTTCTCCGTGACGGACCCGGCCGGCGGCGAGGCCGGTCACCCCGGACGCTTCCTCCGCGACCCGCGCAGCGGCGTGGTCGACCGCATCCAGGTCGGCGGCCGGATCGCGAGCCGCCGGCAGCGCGCGCGAGAAGTGGCCTGACCGCAGCACCTCCGCGGCACCCCCCCCCACCGCCGCCCGGCGCGGCACCCACCCCACCCGTGCTTCTGCGGCGCCCTGCCGCGCCCACAAAGAGGTTTGGACAGCGATGACGCTCCCCGAAGCCGCCCGTGTCACACCGTCGACCGCCGCGGCCCGTTCCGGTGCGGGCGGGACCCCGCCCGCCGCGGCGCCCACCATCGTCGACCTGTTCGCCGAGCAGGTGCGCGGGACCCCTGACGGCGTGGCCGTGGTCGCGCAGGGCGTGGAGTGCTCGTACGCCGAGCTGGACGCCCGGGCCGACCGCCTGGCACGCCGCCTGCTGCGCCTGGGGGTGCGGCCCGAGCAGTGCGTCGGCGTGCTGGCCGACCGCTCCGCGGACCTGGTGGCCGCGCTCCTCGCCGTGGTCAGGGCAGGCGGCGCGTACGTGCCGCTGGACACCCGCGCACCGGCGGGCCGGATGACCGCCGTGCTGACCGGCGCCGGGGTGTCGGTGCTGGTGACCGACCGCGCCTGGCGGGCCACCGCCGAACGGGTCCACGGCGGTCACCTCGTGGTGATCGAGGACGACGAGGACCGGGTCACCGAGCCGGGGACCGCGCTCCCCGCGCTCGTGCACCCGGACAACCTGGCCTACGTCATGTTCACGTCGGGTTCGACGGGCGTG
>NZ_JBHTLK010000065.1:0-30720 GCF_042678885.1 Saccharothrix hoggarensis | reverse complement strand
GCACGCTGCCACCGCCGCCGAGCGCGCCCAGCGCCAGGCCGACGACGGCGCACGCCGCGCCCGACCCTCCTTGGCCGCGTCCAACAGCTCCCGGACCTCCGGCCCGGCCAACGCCAGCACCCCCGCCAGCGCCTCCACCGTGCGCCGCTGAGGACCCCTGGCCCGACCGCGTTCCATGTCGCTGATCGCCCGCACGCTCACCCCGGAGCCCTCCGCCAGCTCCTCCTGGGTCAGCCGCACCCGCAACCGGTGCGCCCGCAGCAGCTCACCGAACGTCATCCCCACGCCCCGACATTAGTGGCCGGGCGCCCAATCGAGACCCCGCGGTCGCGGCGATGCCGATCACGTCGGTTTCCCGTGACCCGCGCCTGGTAAGACCACACCCCATGAAGTGGTACGCGGATCGTCCGACCCGACTGGCGCGGCAGGTGGTGGCCGACCTCGTCGCGGTCGCCTGGACGTGGTTCTGGGTGACCCTCGCCCTCGCGGTGGGGGAGGCGGTCCGCACGCTGCGCGCGCCCGGCGACGGGCTCGTCGACGCGGGCAACGCCCTCTCCGACACCTTCGGCGACGTCGCCGCCAAGGCCCGCGACGTGCCGCTGGTCGGCGGGAAGCTCGCCGACGCGCTCGACCGCGGCAAGTCCGCCGGCGGCACGCTGACCGACGCCGGTGGCGCCCAGATCGAGGCGGTCGAGTCCACCGCCCTGTGGCTCACCGTCGCCCTGATCGTCCTGCCGCTGGCGTTCCTGCTGCTCACGTGGCTGCCGCTGCGGATCAGGTACGCCCGGCAGGCCACCGTCGTCAGGCGCCTGCGCGACCAGGGCCGTCTCGACCTGCTCGCGCTGCACGCGTTGACGACGCTGTCGCTGCGCGACCTGGCGACGTTCCCCGGCGACCCGGCCGAGGGCTGGCGCCGGCAGGACCCCGAGGTCATCAGCGCCCTGGCCGCCCGACGGCTGCGGGCCGCCGGCGTCAGGGCGTGACCTCGCGGGCTCGGCCTCACGGCCGGTGACCTCACAGGTCGGGCTCACACCCGCGACCCCGCGGGCTTGGCCTCCGCGGGCCGTGACCTCGCGGGCTCGCCGTCACGGCCGGTGACCTCACAGGCTCGCCGTCACAGGCCGTGGCCTCGCGGACTCGCCGTGCGCGGGGTCCGCGGAGGCCCGACCCGTGCGTCCGGGCCCGTCAGTAGACGGGGCCGGTGTACTTCTCGCCCGGGCCCTGGCCCGGCTCGTCCGGGTACGCCGACGCCTCGCGGAACGCCCGCTGCACGGACTGCAGGCCCTCGCGCAGCGGCCCCGCGTGCGGGCCGAGGTACTCCACCGACGCCGTGACCAGGCCGGCCAGCGCGGTGATGAGCCGGCGCGCCTCGTCGAGGTCGCGGCGGGGGCTCGTGTCGGGGTCCTCGTCGGCCAGCCCGAGGCGTTCGGCGGCGGAGGAGAGCAGCATGAGCGCCGCCTTGCTGATCACCTCGACGCTGGGAACATCGGACAGGTCGCGGACGTTGTTCGAAGGCAGGTCGGTCACGGGAGCCATTCTCGCAACCACCCCGTCCGGGTCGCCGATTCGGGGGTTGACAAGGCCGTCTGCTAGTATTCTCCGCGCGACCAGTCCCCGCACCGTGGGGACGGCAAGTGGAGCCCCGCTCCCACCCGCGTCTGCCGCTTCGTGCAGGTGGCCGGGTCCGGTCCCTCGAGGGGTGGACTGCGCCCTTCGTTGTGCGATCGGTCGGAAGCGGGCCTCACACCGGGCAGGTGTGGGGCCTCTTGTCTTTGGCGCACAACGAGTCACAAAGGACGTGAATGACAAGTCCCTCGAACCGAGGTGCTCCCGCGAGCACCGAGCCGCGCATCAACGACCGCATCCGCGTGCCCGAGGTTCGTCTGGTCGGGCCGAACGGCGAGCAGGTCGGGATCGTTCGCATCGAGGACGCGCTCCGACTCGCCCAGGAATCGGACCTCGACCTCGTCGAGGTCGCCGCGCAGGCTCGGCCGCCCGTCTGCAAGCTCATGGACTACGGCAAGTTCAAGTACGAGAGCGCGCAGAAGGCACGCGAGTCACGCCGCAACCAGCAGCTGACGGTCATCAAGGAGCAGAAGCTCCGGCCGAAGATCGACCCGCACGACTACCTGACGAAGAAGGGCCACGTGGCCCGCTTCCTGTCGCACGGGAACAAGGTCAAGGTGACCATCATGTTCCGGGGCCGTGAGCAGTCCCGGCCGGAGCTGGGTTACCGACTGTTGCAGCGGCTCGCCGAGGACGTCGCGGAGCTGGGGTTCGTCGAGTCCAACCCGAAGCAGGACGGCCGCAACATGATCATGGTGCTGGCCCCGCACAAGACCACGAAGACCCGCCCGATCAAGCACGACGGCGCCGACGAGGCGACGGCGGAGTCTGTCGAGGAGTGATCTCCCGGCCCCCGGGCCGGGAGCAAGCATGGCCGCCCCCAACCCCGGTGGCTGCACGAGACTGAGGACGGAAATGCCCAAGAACAAGAGCCACAGCGGGACCTCCAAGCGAGTGAAGGTCACCGGCAGCGGCAAGCTCGTCCGCGAGAAGGCCGGCAAGCGCCACCTGCTGGAGAAGAAGTCCAGCAAGCTGACCCGCCGCCTCTCCGGCACGACCGAGGTCGCCAAGAACGACGTGCCGCGGCTGAAGAAGCTGCTCGGCCTCTGAGCGTCCGACCCTCGAGCGTCTGACCCTCCGAGGACCGAGACCTTCACCCCCTTGAACACCGGGGCCCTCCACCGGCCCCACGAGATCGACAGGATGGACCCGTGGCACGCGTCAAAAGGGCAGTGAACGCCCAGAAGAAGCGCCGTACCACCCTTGAGCTCGCCAGCGGCTACCGCGGCCAGCGTTCGAGGCTGTACCGCAAGGCCAAGGAGCAGGTGCTCCACTCGCTCAACTACGCCTACCGGGACCGTCGCGCCCGCAAGGGTGACTTCCGGAAGCTGTGGATCCAGCGCATCAACGCCGGTGTCCGCGCCAACGGCATGACGTACAACCGCTTCATCCAGGGCCTGCGGCTCGCCGAGATCGAGGTCGACCGCAAGATCCTGGCCGAGCTCGCCGTCAGCGACCCCGGCGCTTTCGCCGCCCTGGTCGAGGCCGCTCGCGCCGCGCTGCCCAGCGACGTGAACGCGCCCGTCGAGGACAAGGCCTGAGCGCGGACGACCGCCGCGCACCGCGACCCGGGGATGCTCCGTTCACCGAACGGACTCCCCGGGTCGTTGCAGCTAGGAGGCTGACCAGGCGCGCCGGCCGTGACCGGGCCGAGCGCTTCCTCGCCGAGGGCGCGCAGGCGGTGCGCGAGGCACTGGCGTGGGCCGCCGCCGGCCGGGGCCGCGTCCACGACCTCTTCGTCACCCCCGCCGCCGCCTCGCGGAACCCCGAGTTGGTGCGCGACGCCGTCGACGCTGGCGTGCCGGTCAGCTCGGTGACCGACAAGGCCGCCGCGTCGTTGTCGGAGACCGTCACGCCGCAGGGTCTCGTCGCCGTGTGCTCGTTGGTGGACGTGCCGCTGAAGGCCGCGCTCACGCCCGGCGTGCGGCTGGTCGCCGTGCTGCACGGCGTCGCGGACCCCGGTAACGCGGGCACCGTGGCACGGGTCGCCGACGCGGCCGGTGTCGACGCGGTGATCTTCGCGGGGGACACGGTCGACCCGCACAACGGCAAGTGCGTGCGCGCGTCCACCGGCAGCGTGTTCCACCTGCCCATCGCGCGGGTGCGGGACGCCGACGAGGTGTTCGCCGCCTGCCGCGAGGCGGGCCTGCGCCTGGTCGCCGCCGACGGCTACGCGGAGGAAGACCTGGTCACCGCCGACCTCCGGGGAGACCTGACCACCCCCACCGCGTGGGTCTTCGGCAGCGAGGCCCACGGCCTCCCCGACCACGTGGTGGCCACCCTCGACACCGCCCTGAAGGTCCCGATCTACGGCGGCGCCGAAAGCCTCAACCTCGCCACGGCCGCCGCGGTCTGCCTCTACGCCTCCGCCCGAGCCCAACGAGCCTGACCGGCCCGACGGGCTCCCCGGCCTCCCCGGCCCGACGGCCTCCCCTGCCCGACGGCCTCCCCTGCCCGACGGCCTTCTCCAGCCTCCCGGTTCGCCTCGGCGGCCCCAGCCCGCGGTGGCCCAGACCCCCACCTCGCCGCCGCGCGCGCCTCACCTGCCACACCGCCGGGTACCGACCTCGGCCCGGCGCGTCTGACCGCTCCGGCGTGGCTGACCACACGCTCACCGCGTGTGTCGGGGCCTGCGCAGGTGGGGCCTTGGCCGGCTTCCGTTCTGTTCAAGGCGACGCGCGAAGTGCGATTTGGTTCTAGCTGGACCGACGGTTCGCACGATGTGGTGATCTTGGTTGACATGGGCGGTGTGTGCTGGGGCGCGCGGCGCGCCCCAGCACAGACCGCGCGGTCAGGACTCCAAGCGGCTGGTCAGGGCACGGAGGACCGGGTCCGTCGAGGTGGGCTTGTCCTGCGCTCTCAGGGCTTCTTCGAGGACGTTGGCGGTGTCGCCGAGGATCTGGGGCGGTGTGTCGTCAGCGATCAGGGTGGCCGCGCGGCGGGCCTCCGCTTCGGCGTTGACCGCGTCGCCGGACTCGAGCAGGAACTTCGCGCCGCGCATCACGAGGAACATCTGCCAGTCGGTGTCACCGAGCTGGGCGGCCAGTTCCTCGGCGATGCCGTTCTGCTCCACGGCCGCCGCGTGCTCGCCCGCCTGGATGTGCAGGAACGCCCGGATCGCGGCGATCCGCGCCGTCAGGTGAACCCGGTGGTCGTGGTCTTCCACGGACGGCAGCAGTTCCTCGGCCGCGGTGAGGGTGGCGGCGCATTCCGCGGCCTCGTCGTTCGGCAGGGCGGCGGCCGCCTCGACCAGCGAACCCGCCGCCTCGGCGAACTCCGACACCTCCTGCCACGCCGCCGCGGCGCCCTGGTAGGCGGACGCCGCCTCGGGCTGCCGGTCCAGCCGCCGCAGCACGCCCGCCAGCACCTCCAGCACCATCGCGCGCCGCCACGGCTCGTCGGCCGGGACCAGGCCCAGCGCGACCTCCAGGTGCCGCCGGGCGGCCTCGGTCTCGTCCAGCCGCGCGCACACCTGGCCCAGCCGGTAGCGGACGGGGACGACGGCGTCGGGGTCGACCTCGCCGCCCTCGATCACGCGGACGGCTTCCTCCAGCGCCTCGGCGGCTTCCACGAGCCTGCCCGCCTTCAGGTAGCCGCCGGCCAGCGCGTAGCACGCCTTCGCCACGTCGTCCGGCACGCCGACGTCGTGACCGGCGCTGACGGCCTCACGCAGTTCGACCAGGTGCTCCGCCTCCAGCCCCAGCCGTTCGAGCGACGCCACGCGCTGCCGGTGCGTCTCCGCCGTCCACGGCCCGCGCGGCGTGCTGAACGCGGCGACGAACTCGGCGGCCGTGCGGACGGCGTCCTCCGCGTCACCGCGCACGGTCTGGATCTTCAGCAGCAGGCGCAGCGCGTCGAACCGCACGGAAGCGGGCGGGTCGGTGGCGAGCACGTCCACGACCTCGGCGTGCGCCTCGTCCATCTGCCCGACCGTCGCCAGGTACTGCGCCCGGTCGGACCGCGCCCGCGTCACCAGCTCCGGCACCTCGGCACGGGCCAGCTCCAACGCCTCACCGGTCAGCACGCCCTGCTCGTCGGTCTCGTCCACGTCGGCGAGCAGGTCCGCCAGCAGCAACCGCGTCAGCACGCGCGTGTACGCGGTGCCGGTCGCCTCGGCCTCGGCCAGGCACGTCCGGACCACCTCGACGCACGCCGCCGGCCCTTCCTCCTCCGCGCGCAGCCCCGCGCCACGGGCCCGGTACCGGTTGGCCAGGTCGTGCTTCCCGCACGCGACCAGCCGCTCGATCGCCGCGTCGAGGTCCGCCAGCACGTCCGCCCGCGGCCGCGAGTGCCCGCTGACTGTCGCCCGCCGCGCCGCCACCAGGGCGCCGAGCGACTCGGGCAGCAACGGGTCGAGGTCCTCGGGCAGCGACCGCAGCAGGCGCATCCCGACGATGAACTCGCCCCGGTCGAACGCCGCGCACATCCGCTGCGCCAGCTCCACCGGGTCCGCGACCACCACCGGCTCCTCCTCGACCGCGGGCGCCGGGGGAGACGGGAGCGGCACGGCCAGCGGGACCGGGATCGTGTCCGGCGCGGCCAACGTCTGCCGGATCCGGGTGCTCACCGCGGTGCTGCCGTTGCGCCGGTCGAACCGGGCCGCGATCTCCAACGCCTGCGCCTCCAGCAGCGCCCGCAGCTCCGGCGCGGACATCACTGTCGTCCGCCCGTCCCGCGGCACGGCGAACCGCTCGTCCGGTGACACGCGGCTCAGCAGCAGCGCGGCGCCCGCGGCGAAGTGCATGGCCCGCGACGGGCTGGTCGAGTGGTGCACCCGGTGCAGGTGGCCGCGCAGCAGGTCGACGCCACGGCCCACGTTGCCGGACGTCGCGCAGAACTCCAGGTGGTCGTCGAGGTAGCCGCCGACCAGGTCGTCGCGCACCAGCCGGTACGCCACCACGTGCGCCTGCCGCGCCCGGTCCACGTCGCCGAGCGCCACGAACGCGGGCGTCAACGTCGTCAGGATGCCCTGCGGCTGGGTCGCGCAGCCCGTCTCCTGCTCCAGCTGGTGCTCGGCGTGCGCGACCGCCTCGGCGTGCCTGCCCTGCCGGATCAGGTGCCCCGCTTGCTCCTCGACGACGCACGCCTCGCAGTCGCTCATCGGACCGCGGTCCACCGCCATGTACCGCGCGAAGTGCCGCCGGTACGCCTCGTCGTCGCCGACGTGCGCGGCCAGGTCGGCCCGCGCGCCGTACACCGGCTGCATCGAGTACCCGAGCCGCTGGTAGCGCGCCGCCAGCTGGTCCACGAACGAGCCGATCTGCTCCAGCGTGAACCTCGGGTCCGCGATCAGGCCGCCGACGATCCACTTGTGCGCCCAGTCGAAGCTGTGCGTCTCCCACTCGTCGAACGCCGTGGGGTCGCGCTGCTCGGCCGTGCCGCACCACGCGAACGGCGCGAGCATCAGGTCGTACCGGCCCAGGTCGTACGCCGAGCGGATCAGCGCGATCCGGCAGCTCACCGCGAGCGGCAGGTGGTCGACGGCGTCCGCGGCCCGCGCGGCGCGCTCCAGCGCCTCGTGCCGCGCCATGCCCTCCGGCATGTGGTACGCCTCCACGAACTGGCGCTCGGCGGCGTCCTTGTCCTCGTTCATCGCGGCATCATCCCTTTCGACCACCCACGGCGCGGTCCAGCAGTTCGAGGAACGAGCGGTTCAGCGCCGCGGTGTCCTTCGGTCGCATCGGCCGCCGCGCCTGCAGCAGGGCGTGCACGTACAGCGACTCCACGGTCAGCTCGACGAGCGCCGGGTCGGTCAGCTGCGCCAGCTTGAGGACCAGCGGGTTGCGGCAGTTGAGGACGAGCCGCTGCGCCGCGCCCGACGACGACTCGACCAGGCTGCCCAGCAGCTCCGCCCACAGCGGGTCGGCCTGCTCGCCGGCCTGCTGCGCGTCCCGCTTGCGCTCCGCCTCGACGTTCGTGACCAGCAGCGCGGGCAGCGAACCGGGGTCGAAGTCGCGCGGCACGGCCTCGCAGTCGTGCCGGTCCAGCACGTCCGCCGCGAGCGCCAGGCGTTCCCGCAGCGCGCGCTCCAGCTCCGGGTCCGGGTCGCCGAGGGCGGCCAGCACCTCGCTCGGCGCGACCCGCCGCGCCGCCGTCGGGCCGTCCAGCGCGACCAGCCGCTCCATGATCTCCACGTCGTAGGCGTAGCCCGCGTTGACCAGGCCCATGCCCTGGGCGTGGGCGACCGGCGCGAGCTGCCGGAACTCGTCCACGTCCGGCACGTGCGCGAGGATGCCGTGCTTGCGCCGGAACTGGCGCAGCGACTGCGGGCCGTCGGTGGTCTCGAACGGCAGCCACCGCTCGACCAGCCGCAGCATCTCGTCGTCCACCCGGGCCAGCGACTTGATGCCCAGGTGGTGCGCGTCCAGCAGGGCGCGGGTGCGGTCCGGGTCCGTCGCGTCGAGCCGGACCAGCCAGTCGCGGACCTGCCTGCCCAGCTCCTCGCGCACGGCGAGCAGCGTCTCGTCCTGGTAGAGGGCCTCGCGGCTGGCCGTGGGGCGCAGCGACGACGAGTCGACCACGCAGCGCACGAAGTACGCCCACTCCGGCAGCAGTCCCTCGATGGCGTCGCCGACGAGCATCCGCTTCAGGTAGACGCGGTGCGACTGGCGGGCGCCGGGGTGCACGCCGCGCGGCAGCACGTACGCGACGCCGGTCAGGCCCACCGTCGGCACCTCGACCGGGATCGCGTCGAACGGCGCCACGCCCAGCACCTTCTCGCCGTACGCCACCGGGTCCTCGGCCCACGGCAGCGCGCCGCTCGTGACGACCTCGTCGCCGATCCGGACCGTGACGGGCAGCGCCTCGCCGTACTCGGTGACGAGCGCGCGCACCACGTCCCGTTCCAGCCAGTGCTCGGAGTCGCGGTGGGGGACGAGCTCGATGGTGGTGCCGATCGCGGCGCGCGCGTCGTCGTCGACCTCCACCTCGTAGTTGCCGGCCGCGTCGGCGGTCCACCGCACCGCGGGGCCGCCCTTCGCGGACCGGCTGACCAGCCGGATGCGGTCGGCGACCAGGAACGCCGACAGCAGGCCCACGCCGAACTGGCCCAGGAAGCCCTGGCGGGCGAACCCGAGGTCGTCGCGCTTGGACGTGCGGCCGAGCGTGGAGAGCAGGTCGTGCACTTCGCGCTCGGTGAGGCCGATGCCGGTGTCGGAGATGCGGAGGGTGCCGCCGGAGGACCCGACCGGCTCGATCACGATCTCGCCCGGCGCGTCCGGTTGGAGGGCGCGGCGGGCGGTGATCGCGTCCACCGCGTTCTGCAGCAGCTCGCGCGCGTAGACGCGGGGGCTGCTGTAGAGGTGGTGGCTGAGCAGGTCGATGATCCCGCGCAGGTCGACACCGAAGGTGTGTGCCATGGGACTGGGGTTCACCTCGGGTAAAGGTCACGGGGACGGACGATTCTAAGGTCGGCACGGCGGCCTGTGACCCGGTTTTTCGCTGATCGCCCGCGATCGCCCGCCGGGGTCCGGCTCGCATGGTCAAGACTGCCACGGCCCACCGACAATTCCGACGGTGGACGCCTGTTCGGCCGCCGGTCCGGCCACCTGTGGCCGCTTGGCGGGGACGGCTGCGAAGCATGGCTGTGGGCCGCCGAACGGTCCCGAATCGCCAAGCCGCCGCGGCGTTCCTCCCGGCCCGCTCACCCCGCCGCCCACCCGCAGTTCATCCCGCGCTTTCTCCGGCCACGCGAAGCCATTCCCGACCCACCCGGTGGACGGCGGCGCGACGCCGAAGGGCGCCCGCGCCCGACCGACCGGACATCGGCACGGTGGCCGCAGGTGAGGGCGATGTCACGCAGCGCGCCCCGCGGCGGGCGGCGGTGGGGCCGTCGTTCCCCCGATCACCTAGGATCGGTCCGCCGCTCCGCATGCCGTGCGGAGGGCTGACCACCAGTTGTCCGTGACGGGAGCTGTCCACCAACCATGTCCGGAGCCAACGACCCGTACGACCCCAAGCAGGTCGCGGCGCTCTCCCCGGAAGCGCTCGACGCGGCGGTCGAGCAGGCTCGTGAGGCGTTCGCGAAGGCGGCCGACCTCGACGAGCTCGCCGCCGTGAAGCCGAGCCACCTGGGCGACCGCTCGCCGGTCCTGCTGGCCCGCCGCGAGATCGGCGCGCTGCCGCCGGCCGCGAAGGCCGACGCGGGCAAGCGGGTGAACGAGGCGCAGAACGCGGTCAAGACCGCGTTCGAGGAGCGCCGCGCCCGGTTGCAGGCGGAACGCGACGAGCGGGTGCTGCGGGACGAGACGGTCGACGTCACGTTGCCGTGGGACCGCTTCCCGCGCGGCGCGCGGCACCCGATCTCCACGCTCGCGGAACGCATCGCCGACGTGTTCGTGGCCATGGGCTACGAGGTCGCCGAGGGCCCCGAGCTGGAGACCGAGTGGTTCAACTTCGACGCGTTGAACTTCCGCAAGGACCACCCGGCGCGCACCATGCAGGACACGTTCTACGTGGCGCCCGCCGACTCGGGCCTGGTGCTCCGCACGCACACCAGCCCGGTGCAGGCCCGCACGCTGCTGGACCGCGAGCCGCCCGTGTACGTGGTGTGCCCCGGCCGCACGTTCCGCACCGACGAGCTGGACGCCACGCACACCCCCGTCTTCCACCAGGTCGAGGGCCTGGCCGTGGACAAGGGCCTCACCATGGCGCACCTGAAGGGCACGCTCGACGCGTTCGCCCGCGCCATGTTCGGCGAGGACTCCCGGACGCGCCTGCGGCCGAGCTTCTTCCCGTTCACGGAGCCGTCCGCCGAGGTGGACGTGTGGTTCCCGCAGAAGAAGGGCGGCGCGGGCTGGGTCGAGTGGGGCGGCTGCGGCATGGTCAACCCCCACGTGCTGCGCAACTGCGGCGTCGACCCGGACGTCTACTCCGGGTTCGCGTTCGGCATGGGCCTGGAGCGCACGCTCCAGTTCCGCAACGGCCTGCCCGACATGCGCGACATGGTCGAAGGCGATGTCCGCTTCACCCAGCCATTCGGAACGGAGGCCTGACCGGTGCGCATTCCGGTTACCTGGCTGGTCGAGAACCTCGAGTTCGCCGAGCTCCCCACGCCGGACCAGCTCGCCGAGGCCTTCGTGCGCATCGGCATCGAGGTCGAGGACGTGCAGAAGCTCGACTCGGTCACGGGTCCGCTCGTCGCGGGCCGCGTGGTCGAGATCGAGGAGCTGACCGGGTTCAAGAAGCCGATCCGCTACTGCCAGGTCGAGGTCGGCCCGGACCAGGTCAACGGCATCGTCTGCGGCGCGTCGAACTTCCAGGAGGGCGACACCGTCGTGGTGGCGCTGCCCGGCGCGGTGCTGCCCGGCGACTTCACGATCTCCGCCCGAAAGACGTACGGCAAGACCAGCAACGGCATGATCTGCTCGGCCCGCGAGCTGGGCCTCGGCGACGACCACGCGGGGATCATGGTGCTGCCCAGCGGCACCGCGCAGCCCGGTGACGACGCGCTGGAGCTGCTCGGCCTCGGCGACACCGTGATCGAGGTCGCGCCCACCCCGGACCGCGGCTACGCGTTCTCGGTGCGCGGCCTGGCGCGGGAGATCGCCTGCGCGTTCGACGTGCCCTACCGCGACCCCGGCACGGCCGAGGTGCCCGAGGGCGAGGGCGAGGTGCTGCCCGTCCACATCGAGGACCCGTCGGCGTGCTCCCGGTTCGTGGCGCGCCGCGTCAGCGGTGTCGACCCGACCGCGCCGACGCCGTGGTGGATGCGCCGGCGGCTGATGCTGGCGGGCATCCGGTCGATCTCGCTGCCCGTGGACGTCACGAACTACGTGATGCTGGAACTGGGGCAGCCGCTGCACGCGTTCGACGCGTCGTCGGTGACGGGCGGCCTGGTGGTGCGGCGCGCGAAGGCCGGGGAGAAGCTGACCACGCTCGACGAGCAGGTCCGCGTGCTCGACCCGGACGACATCGTGATCGCCGACGACAGCGGCGTGGTCTCGCTGGCCGGCGTGATGGGCGGCGCGAGCACCGAGGTGGCCCCGACCAGCTCGGACATCCTGCTGGAGGCGGCGGTCTGGGACCCGGCGACGATCGCCCGCACGGTGCGGCGGCACAAGCTGCCCAGCGAGGCGGCGAAGCGGTTCGAGCGCACCGTGGACCCGGCGTTGCCGCCGGTCGCCCTGGAGCGCGCGGCCCGGCTGCTGGACATGTTCGGCGACGGCAGCATCAAGCCCGGCCGCACGGACGTGGGCGCGCCGACCCTGCCGACCCCGGTGTCCATGCCGATCGACCTGCCCGACCGGGTGGCGGGCGTCCGCTACGCGCGGGGCGTCACGGCGCGACGGCTGGGCCAGATCGGCTGCCAGGTCGAGGTCACCACGGGCGACGACGGCGCGACCATGGTCACCGCGGTGCCGCCGACGTGGCGCGCGGACCTCACCCAGCCCGCGGACCTGGTGGAGGAGGTGCTGCGGCTGGAGGGGTACGACACGATCCCGTCCACGCTGCCGCCCGCGCCCGCCGGCCGCGGCCTGACCGAGCAGCAGCGCCGTCGCCGCACGGTGTCGCGCGCGCTGGCCGAGAACGGGTTCGTCGAGGTCAAGCCGTTCCCGTTCGTCTCGCCGTCGGTGTTCGACGCGCTGGGGCTGCCCGCGGACGACGTGCGGCGGAACACCGTGAGCGTGCTCAACCCGCTGGACGCGGACAAGCACGCGCTGGCCACGACGCTGGTGCCGGGGCTGCTGGAGTCGGTGCAGCGGAACCTGGCGCGCGGCCAGAAGGACCTCGCGGTCTACACGGTCGCGCAGGTGACGTTGCCGCGCACGCAGCAGGTGCCCGTGCCGGACGTCGGCGTGGGCGAGCGGCCCTCGGACGCGCAGGTGGCGTCGCTGCTGGCGGCGCTGCCGCAGCAGCCGGTGCACGTGGCGGCCGTGCTGGCGGGCCACCGCGAGCACGCCGGCTGGTGGGGCAAGGGCCGGCAGGCGGACTGGGCGGACGCGGTGCAGGCCGCGCGGCTGGTCGGCCAGGCGTACGGCGTCGAGCTGACCGTGGTGGCGTCGGACCTGGCGCCGTGGCACCCCGGCCGCTGCGCGGAGCTGCGGGTCGGCGACTGGCCCGTCGGCCACGCCGGTGAACTTCACCCGAAGGTGGTGGAGGCGCTGGGGCTGCCGAAGCGGACCGTGGCGATGGAGCTGGACCTCGACGCGCTGCCGCTGACCGACAACCGGCCCGCGCCGGTCGTGTCCGCGTACCCGCCGGTGCTGCTGGACGTGGCCGTGGTCGTGCCCGTGGAGGTGCCCGCGGAGCAGGTGGCGCGGGTGCTGCGCGGCGGCGGTGGGGCGTTGCTGGAGGACATCCGGCTGTTCGACGTCTACACCGGTGACCAGGTGGGCGAGGGCAAGCGGTCGCTGGCGTACTCGCTGCGCTTCCGGGCGCCGGACCGCACGCTGACGGTGGAGGAGGCGACGGCGGCGCGTGACGCGGCCGTGGCCGCCGCGGCGGAGCGCTTCGGCGCGGTCCTGCGCGGCTGACGGACGGCTCGCCAGGTTGTCGGACGGTCCTGGACCCGCATTGGTGCGGGTCCAGGACTACGCCGCACGGGTGAATCCGTCGTAAGCCGAGATAGTGCGAACGCCCTGATCAGGGCTCGTGACAATGCGTGTCAAGGGGTCCAAAGACCTCTTTTTCCGGGCCGGCTTGGTCCTTGCGCGCAGGTTGAACGTTCTCCAAGATTGGGTTCGCGGCCCGCTGGGCCGAGGGGCGAAGCGATGAACCGCCGGGCGAGTCTGGTCGCCGGTCCGACGGGGAGCTAGCGGCGAACCCACCGCCTGGAGCAGCAATCGAGTGGGGTTGCCTCATGCGCAGCTTGGGCCCGCGGATGGAAGTCGCCGTCGCCATGACCATCCTCGGCGTGGGTGCCGCCGTGGTGGCCGCCATGCACCTGACCTGGCCCGAGCCGGATTACCCGGCCATGGCGTACTCGGTGAGCGGCGGCGAGGCCGGGGTGGCCGACATCGAGCCGTTCGGGATCGACGACATCTCCGGCGGCGCGGTCGAGTTGACGCCGGGCAGCGAGGGCGCGCGGCTGGTGCGCCTGTCGAACCCGAACACCGTGGACATCGTGGTGCTGACGCTGCAGGCCGTGCCGGGGCAGCCGCTGGACGAGGCGCAGAACCGCGTGCCGGAGTGCCCGTCGGGCGTGCTGACGGTGGAGCCGATGCCGGAGCCGGTCACCATCCCGCCGGCCGGGTCGGTGGACGTCGAGATGGTCGTGCAGATCGCGCACGACGTGCCGGACGCGTGCAAGGACCTGGTGTTCCCGTTGACGTACTCGGGCCGGGCGGCGCGCGCCTGACCCGTGCCCGCGGTCAGAGGTGCTTGAGGGCCTCGCGCCGGGACAGGGCCGACAGGTCGGGGTGGTCGTCGACGAACGCCCGCACCCAGCCGGGGTCCACGCGGGAGTGCTGCCGCAGCGCCCAGCCGATGCCCTTGCGCAGGAAGAAGTCCGGGTCGGCGAGGTTGGCCTCGATGACGTCCCGCAGCAGGTCCAGGTCGGTGTCGCCTTTGGACCCGAGCTGGCAGATCACCGCCACGCGCCGCCGCCACCGGTCGCCGTCGCGCGCCCACGCCCGCACGACCGGCGTCAGCTCGGCCGGGAACGCGCGCAGCAGCGGGCCGATCCGGCGGGCCGCGATCTCGTCCACGTAGTCCCACCACGCGCCGGTGACGACCAGCTCGTCGTACAGCGGCACGAGGTCGGCGCCCTGCCACTCCGGGTGCCGGCCGGCCAGGTCGAGCGCCGCGTACCGCTCCTCCCGGAACTCCGCGCCGCGCCACACGTCCAGCACCGCCGCCACCCACTCCTCGCGCGACGCGGGCGGGTGGGCCGCGAACACGTCGCGCAGCACCCGCGCGCGCACCGGTTTCGGCACGCCGAGGAACGGCATGTCCGACTTCATGTACCGCCGCATCTCCGGCGCCCTGGCCGGGTCGGCGGCCGCGGTCAGCGCCCGCCGGATCGACTCCGCGAGTCCGTTCACGACGCCACCGTAGGACGCCGGGGTGTGCGACGCTTCCGTCATGAGCGAGTACGACTACGACCTCGTGGTGATCGGGTCGGGCCCCGGCGGGCAGAAGGCCGCCATCGCGGGCGCCAAGCTCGGCAAGCGGGTCGCGATCGTGGACCGGCCGGACATGGTGGGCGGCGTGTGCGTCAACACGGGCACGATCCCGTCGAAGACGCTGCGCGAGGCGGTGATGTACCTGACCGGCATGAGCCAGCGCGACCTCTACGGCGCGAGCTACCGGGTCAAGGAGGACATCACGATCTCCGACCTGCTGTCCCGGGCGCAGCACGTGATCGGCCGCGAGGTGCAGGTGGTGCGCGCCCAGCTGCACCGCAACCAGGTCGACCTGCTGACCGGCACGGCGAGGTTCCTCGACCCGCACACGGTGGCCGTGCAGGGCGCGCACCGGGGCGAGCACCACGCCGTCACCGCCGAGAAGGTCGTGATCGCCACCGGCACCCGTCCCGCCCGGCCCGACCAGGTGGACTTCGACGAGGAGCGGGTGCTCGACTCGGACGAGGTGCTGGCGCTGGAGGAGATCCCGTCGTCGCTGGTCGTGGTGGGCGCGGGCGTGATCGGCATCGAGTACGCGTCCATGTTCGCCGCGCTGGGCAGCCGGGTGACGGTGGTCGAGCAGCGGGACCGGATGCTCGACTTCTGCGACCCGGAGATCGTGGAGTCGCTGAAGTTCCACCTGCGCGACCTGGCCGTGACGTTCCGGTTCGGCGAGAAGGTCGTCAACGTCGACGTGTCCGAGACCGGCACGGTGACGACGCTGGCCAGCGGCAAGCGCATCCCGGCCGCCGCGGTGATGTACTCGGCGGGCCGGCAGGGCAACACCGAGGCGCTGGACCTGCACAACGCGGGCCTGGAGGCCGACCACCGCGGCCGGCTGTCCGTGGACGAGCACTACCGCACGCCCGTCGAGCACATCTACGCGGTCGGCGACGTGATCGGCTTCCCGGCGCTGGCCGCCACGTCGATGGACCAGGGCCGCCTCGCCGCCTACCACGCGTTCGGCGAGCAGGCGCGGGAGCTGTCCGCGCTCCAGCCGATCGGGATCTACACGATCCCCGAGATCTCGTACTGCGGCGCCACGGAGGCCGAGCTGACGTCGTCCGCCGTGCCGTACGAGGTGGGCCTGGCGCGGTACCGGGAGCTGGCGCGCGGCTCGATCGTCGGCGACGCCTACGGCATGCTGAAGCTGCTGGTGTCCACTGCGGACCGCAAGCTCCTCGGCGTGCACCTGTTCGGCACCGGCGCGACCGACCTCGTCCACATCGGGCAGGCCGTCATGGCGTGCGGCGGCACGGTGGACTACCTGGTGGACACCGTCTTCAACTACCCGACGCTGTCCGAGGCGTACAAGGTGGCCGCGCTGGACGCCACGAACAAGATCCGCGCGCTGGAGCGCTTCAACTCCTAGGCGTCCGCGACTCCTGGGCGTCCGCGCCGAGGCGGTCGAGGAACGCGGCGACCAGCGGCGCGATCTCGGGCAGGCACTCCTCCAGCGCGAAGTGCCCGGTGTCGAACAGGTGCAGTTCGGCGTCGGGCACGTCGCGCAGGTACGCCTTCGCGCCGTCCTCGGTGAAGATCGCGTCGCCGCGGCCCCACACGACGAGCGTCGGCGGCTGGGCCGTGCGCAGCCACTCCTGCCACTCGGGGTACCGGTCGACGTTGGAGCGGTAGTCGAGGGCGAGGTCCACCTGGATGTCCGCCCGGCCGGGCAGGTCGAGGAAGTGCTGGTCGAGGGTCCAGCCGTCGGGGGACACCAGCGCCGGGTCGGTGACGCCGTCCTCGTACTGGCCGCGCGTGGCCGCGAGGGTCATGAACCCCGCGGCCACGGCGCGGTCGTCGTTGGCGATGAACGCGCGGGCCGCGTCGGACAGGCCGTCGACGTAGGCGTTGGCGTTCTGCACGACCAGGCCGGTGACGAGCTCGGGCCGCCGCACGGCGAGCCGGAACCCGACCGGGCCGCCGAAGTCGAACGCGTAGAGGGCGAACCTCCGCAGGCCGAGCGCGTCGACGAACCCCTCGACGGTGTCCGCGAGCCGGTCGAACGTGTGCCGCCCGTCGAGGTCGCCGCTGTGCCCGAAGCCGGGGTAGTCGGGCGCGACGAGGTGGAAGCGGCCGCCGAGCGCGTCGATCAGCCGGCGGAACTGGTGCGACGCGCTGGGGAAGCCGTGCAGGAGCAGGAGCGTGGGCGCGGCGGCCGGGCCCGCTTCGCGGTAGAAGACCCGGACGCCGTCGACGTCCACGTGCCGGTGGAACACCTGGGGGATCATGCCGCCGACCGTACCTAACGGTTGGATGGCGTTACAACCATTAGATTGGTGACGAGGTGGAGGCGTGCCTCGCGGATGTCCCGCAGCGGCGGGACGAGCAGCGTCGGCAGGCCCGCCTCCACGCCCGCGCCGTCGTGCGTGGACCGGTCGCCGACCATCAGCGTCTCGCCGGGCTCGGTGCCCAGCTCGTCCAGCGCCAGCCGGAAGATCGCCGGGTCGGGCTTCACCACGCCGTGCTCGAAGGACAGCACGAACGAGTCGACGGGCAGGTCCGCGAACGCCGGCCGGATGTCGAAGTGGATGTCGCTCAGCACCCCGATCCGCACGCCGTGCGCGCGCAGCTCCCGCAACGTCGGCGCGGCGTCCAGCGCGAACGGGTTGAACGCCGGGTCGGCCTCCACCGCGTACAGCGAGTCGGCCAGCTCCTCGTCGAACCCGGCCGCCCGGAACGCCGCGTAGCACGCCTCCCGGTGCACGTCGGCGTCCGCGTCCATGCCCGGCACGTCCAACCGCCGCACGTCCAGGCGCGACACCACCTCGGCGACCTGCCCGACGTCGCGCCCGATCCGCCGCAACGCCTCCGCCACCCACCCCCGGAAGGTGGGCGAGAGCACCAACGTCCCCCGCCAGTCGAAGATCACGGCCCGCAGCCGGTCGGTCATCGACACGCTCCTCGCAGTCACGCTGAGTAGTTCGCCACTGCCCTGAAGGCTCCCGCACCACTCCGGCGGCCGGCTACGTTTTGTGACAGGACCCGGACGGTAGGGGCCGTGGCCGGACGCCGACGTTGTCCGCGCACATGCGCCGAGCGGGGTTCGACCCCGGTCCGGAGCCGGTCGCGGTGCGGCCGGGCAACCCGCTCGCGCTCGACCCGCCCGCACGAACCTTCGGACTCACGACGTGGAGGCGCCCGAATTGAGTTGAGTGAGTTTGCACAGCCGTGCATACTTATCCGCATGACGGTACGGATCGCGGTCGCGGGCGCCAGCGGGTACGCCGGGGGCGAGGTGCTCCGGCTCCTGCTCGGGCACCCCGACGTGGAGATCGGCGCGCTCACCGCCGGCGGCAACGCGGGGTCCCGGCTGCTGGCGCACCAGCCGCACCTCCTGCCGCTGGCCGACCGCGTCCTGGCCGAGACGACCGCCGACACGCTCAAGGGCCACGACGTCGTCTTCCTCGCCCTGCCGCACGGCCACTCCGCCGAGATCGCCGCCCAGCTCGGCGACGACACGCTCGTCGTCGACTGCGGCGCGGACCACCGGCTCACCGACGCCGCCGCCTGGGACCGCTGGTACGGCGGCACGCACGCGGGCAGCTGGCCCTACGGCCTGCCCGAGCTGCCCGGTCAGCGCGACGAGCTGCGCGGCGCCCGCCGCGTCGCCGTCCCCGGCTGCTACCCGACCGTGTCCTCCCTGGCCCTGGCCCCCGCGATGGGGCTGGTCGAGCCGGAGGTCACCGTGGTCGCCGTCTCCGGCACGTCCGGCGCGGGCAAGTCGCTCAAGCCGAACCTCCTCGGCTCCGAGGTCATGGGTTCGCTCAGCGCCTACGGCGTCGGCGGCGCGCACCGGCACACCCCGGAGATCGCCCAGAACCTGTCCAAGGTGGCCGACGGGCCGGTCAAGGTGTCGTTCACCCCGGTCCTCGCCCCGCTGCCGCGCGGCATCCTCGCCACCTGCTCGGCGACCCTGAAGGACGCCGACGAGGACGTCCGCGCCGTCTACGAGAAGGCCTACGCCGACGAGCCGTTCGTGCACCTGCTGCCGGAAGGCCACTGGCCGACCACGGGCGCGGTGCTCGGCTCGAACGCCGTCCAGCTCCAGGTCGCGGTCGACCGGGACGTGAACCGGCTGGTCGTGGTCGCCGCCATCGACAACCTCGCGAAGGGCACCGCGGGCGCCGCGGTGCAGTGCATGAACCTGGCACTCGGCCTGCCGGAGACCACCGGCCTGTCCACCGTGGGAGTCGCACCGTGAACCTCAATACCGACGGCCCGTCCACTGTGGGAGCCGCACCGACCGCGCACCGCGGGACGTCCGCGCCCGATCGCACCAGGGGCGTGACCGGACCGAAGGGCTTCAAGGCCGCGGGTGTCGCCGCCGGCATCAAGGAGTCCGGCGCGCCGGACCTGGCGCTCGTCGTCAACGAGGGCCCCGGCCAGGCCGCCGCAGGCGTCTTCACCACCAACCAGGTGAAGGCCGCGCCCGTCCTGTGGTCGCAGCAGGTGCTGAAGGAGCGCAAGCTCCACGCGGTCGTGCTGAACTCCGGCGGCGCGAACGCGTGCACCGGCCCCGAGGGCTTCCAGGACACCCACGCCACCGCCGAGAAGGTCGCCGAGGTGCTGGGCGTCGGCGCGATCGAGGTCGCCGTGTGCTCCACCGGCCTCATCGGCGAGCGCCTGCCGATGGACAACCTGAAGGCGGGCGTCGAGAAGGCGGCCCAGGAGCTCGACGGCACCGACCAGGCCGGGCTGAACGCCGCGACCGCCGTGATGACGACCGACACGCACCCCAAGCAGTCCTGGGCGAGTCACCCGGACGGGTGGTCCGTGGGCGGGTTCGTCAAGGGCGCGGGGATGCTCAACCCGAACATGGCCACCATGCTCAGCGTCATCACCACCGACGCGGTGGTCGACGGCGACGCCCTCGACGCGGCCCTGCGCGGCGTCACCGCCAAGACCTACGACCGGCTCGACGTGGACGGCGGCACGTCCACCAACGACACCGTCCTCGTCCTCGCGTCCGGCGCGTCCGGCGTCACGCCTGCCGCCGCCGACTTCGCCGAGGTCCTCACCGCCGTGGCGCACGACCTGGTCAAGCAGCTCCAAGGGGACGCGGAGGGCGTCACCAAGGAGGTCTCCATCACGGTCAACGGCGCGCTCAGCGAAGCCGAGGCGGTCGTGGTCGCGAAGACCGTCGCCGAGGACAACCTGGTCAAGACCGCCCTGTTCGGCTCCGACCCCAACTGGGGCCGGATCGCGATGGCCGTCGGCCGCGCGCAGGCCACCGTGGACCAGCACAAGCTCGGCATCGCGATCAACGGCGTGACGCTGTTCGCGGACGGCCACAAGGCCGCCGACCGCAGCGAGGCCGACCTGTCCGGCCGGGACGTCGAGATCGTCGTGGACCTGAACCTCGGCGACGGCACGGCCACCGTCCTCACCACGGACCTGTCCCACGCCTACGTCGAAGAGAACAGCGCGTACAGCTCGTGAACGCGCACCGCAAGGCCGAGGTCCTGATCGAGGCGCTGCCGTGGCTGCAGCGCTTCCGGGGCGCGACCGTGGTCGTCAAGTACGGCGGCAACGCCATGGTGGACGACGAGCTGAAGCGCGCGTTCGCCCAGGACATGGTGTTCCTGAAGCTCGCCGGCCTGCACCCGGTCGTGGTGCACGGCGGCGGTCCGCAGATCGCGGCCATGCTCAAGCGGCTCGGCATCGAGAGCGAGTTCCGCGGCGGCCTGCGCGTCACCACGCCCGAGGCGATGGACGTCGTCCGCATGGTGCTGGTGGGCCAGGTCCAGCGCGAGCTGGTCGGCCTGATCAACGAGCACGGCCCGTACGCGGTGGGCCTGTCCGGCGAGGACGCCCACCTGCTCACCGCCGCGCGCCGACCGGCCATCGTGGACGGCGCGCCGGTCGACATCGGCCTGGTCGGCGACATCGTCGACGTCAACCCGGACGCGGTGCTGGACATCGTGCGGGCGGGCCGCATCCCGGTCGTGTCCACCGTCGCGCCGGACGCGGAGGGCGTGGTGCACAACGTCAACGCGGACACGGCGGCCGGCGCGGTGGCGGTGGCGCTGAAGGCCGAGAAGCTGGTCGTGCTGACCGACGTCGAGGGCCTGTACGCGGACTGGCCGGACAAGGGCTCGCTGCTGCACCAGGTGGACGCCGAGCGGCTGGAGAAGATGCTGCCGGACCTGGACAGCGGCATGGTGCCGAAGATGGAGGCCTGCCTGCGCGCGGTGCGCGGCGGCGTCCCCGAGGCGCACGTGATCGACGGCAGGCTCGCGCACTCGGTCCTGCTGGAGGTCTTCACCTCCGAGGGTGTCGGAACGATGGTCACCGAGACGGTGGCCGGCGAGCGAACTGGGGCGGACGAGGCATGAGCGACCAGCAGCGGTGGCAAGCCGCGATGATGAACAACTACGGCACGCCCGGCCTGACCCTCACCAGGGGCGAGGGCGCGCACGTCTGGGACGCCGACGGCAACCGGTACCTCGACCTGCTGACCGGGATCGCGGTCAACGCGCTCGGCCACGCGCACCCGGCGATCGTCGCCGCGGTGACCGAGCAGATCGGCAAGATCGGCCACACCTCCAACCTCTACATCAACGAGCCCGCGCTGAAGCTCGCCGAACGCCTGCTCGACCTGTCCGGTGTGGACGGCGACGGCCGGGTGCTGTTCTGCAACTCCGGCGCCGAGGCCAACGAGGCCGCGTTCAAGCTGAGCCGCCGCACCGGCCGCACGAAGGTCGTCGCGACCGACGGCGGGTTCCACGGCCGCACGATGGGCGCCCTGGCGCTGACCGGCCAGCCCGCGAAGCGCGAGCCGTTCGAGCCGCTGGTGCCCGGCGTCGTGCACATCCCGTTCGGCGACGTGGCGGCCCTCGAAGCCGCGATCGACGACGACACCGCCGCGTTCGTCGTGGAGCCGATCCAGGGCGAGAACGGCGTGGTCGTGCCGCCCGAGGGCTACCTCCAGGCCGCCCGCCGCATCACCGCCGAGCACGGCGCCCTGCTGGTACTCGACGAGGTGCAGACCGGCATCGGCCGCCTGGGCACGTGGTTCGCGTTCCACCAGGTCGGGATCGTGCCGGACGTCATCACGCTGGCCAAGGGCCTCGGCGGCGGCCTGCCGCTGGGCGCGTGCATCGCGATCGGCCCGGCCAAGGACCTGTTCCAGCCCGGCCAGCACGGCACCACGTTCGGCGGCAACCCGGTGTGCTGCGCGGCCGCGCTCGCGGTGCTGGACACCATCGCCGCCGACGGCCTGCTGGAGCACGCCTCCGCCGTCGGCAAGGAGATCGCGGCCGGGGTGGAGGCGCTGAACCACCCGCTCATCTCCGGTGTGCGGGGCGCCGGCCTGCTGCTCGGGATCACGCTGCGCGAGGCGGTCTCGGCGAAGGCCGCGGCGGCCGCGCAGCAGGCCGGTTATCTGATCAACCCGATCCAGCCCGACGTGATCCGGCTCGCGCCGCCGCTGGTGCTCGCCGAGTCCGATGCCCACCGCCTGGTGGCGGACCTCCCGTCGTTCCTGCCCCCGCCCGAGGAGTCGTGATGGTGCGCCACTTCCTGCGTGACGACGACCTGACCCCCGAGGAGCAGGCCGACGTCCTCGACCTCGCCGACGGGTACAAGCACGACCGGATGACGTCCAAGCCCCTGGCCGGGCCGAAGTCCGTCGCGGTGATCTTCGAGAAGAACTCCACCCGCACCCGGCTGTCGTTCGAGGTGGGCATCGCCCAGCTCGGCGGCAACCCGGTGATCATCGACGGCCGGTCCATGCAGCTCGGCCGCGAGGAGACCATCGAGGACACCTCCCGCATCCTGTCCGGGTACGTCGAGGCGGTCGTGTGGCGCACCTTCGCGCAGAAGCGCATCGAGGCCATGGCGTCCGCGTCCCGCGTGCCGGTGATCAA
This sequence comes from Saccharothrix hoggarensis, assembly GCF_042678885.1. Taxonomy (GTDB): domain Bacteria; phylum Actinomycetota; class Actinomycetes; order Mycobacteriales; family Pseudonocardiaceae; genus Actinosynnema; species Actinosynnema hoggarensis. Next base: position 8,159 of record NZ_JBHTLK010000065.1, on the reverse strand, counting down.
CGCCCTGACCGACGAGTTCCACCCGTGCCAGGTCCTCGCCGACCTCCAGACCATCCGCCGCGTGCACGGCAGGCTGGCCGGCCTCACCGTCACCTACCTCGGCGACGGCGCGAACAACATGTCCCACTCGATGCTGCTCGGCGGCGTCACGGCGGGCATGCACGTCCGCATCGCCGCGCCCGCGCTGTTCCAGCCGCTGCCGTGGGTGCTCGACGACGCCCGCAAGCGCGCCGCGGACACCGGCGGCTCGGTGACCGTGATCGAGGACCCGCGCGAGGCCGTGGACGGCGCCGACGTGCTGGTCACGGACACGTGGACGTCGATGGGGCAGGAGAACGACGGCCGCGACCGGATGCGCCCGTTCCGGCCCTACCAGCTCAACGCCGACCTCGTCGCCGCCACCGGCGTGAAGACGACCGTGCTGCACTGCCTGCCCGCGCACCGCGGCCAGGAGATCACCGACGAGGTGCTGGACGGCCCGAACAGCGCCGTGTGGGACGAGGCCGAGAACCGCCTCCACGCCCAGAAGGCGCTGCTGGTCTGGCTGTTGGAGCAGTCGCGATGACCAGGACCGCGCGGCAGGCCCGCATCGTCGAACTGGTCGCCCAGCGCGCCATCCGCAGCCAGTCGGAGCTGGCGAAGACCCTGGCGGTGGAAGGCATCGAGGTCACCCAGGCCACGCTGTCGCGCGACCTGGACGAGCTCGGCGCGGTGAAGCTGCGCGGTCCCGACGGCGGCGCGCCCGTCTACGTCATCCCCGAGGACGGCAGCCCCGTCCGCGGCGTCCAGGGCGGCACGTCCCGCCTCACCCGGCTGCTCGGCGAGCTGCTGGTGTCGGTGGACCACTCCGGCAACCTCGCCGTCCTGCGCACCCCGCCCGGCGCGGCCCAGTTCCTGGCCAGCGCGCTGGACCGGGCCGCGCTCAACGACATCGTCGGCACCATCGCGGGCGACGACACCATCCTCGCCGTGGCGAGGGAACCGCTCACCGGAGCGGATCTGGCAGCACGCGTGAGCGCGCTCGCCGCCGGTCAGGATCAAGCACAACAAGGAGAAAGTCATGAGTGAGCGGGTCGTTCTCGCGTACTCCGGTGGGTTGGACACCTCCGTCGCCATCGGCTGGATCGCCGAGGAGACCGGCGCCGAGGTGGTGGCGGTCGCCGTCGACCTCGGTCAGGGCGGCGAGGACATGGACACCATCCGCAAGCGGGCCCTGGACTGCGGCGCCGTCGAGGCCGTCGTCGCCGACGCCCGCGACGAGTTCGCCGACCAGTACTGCCTGCCCGCGCTCCAGGCCAACGCCCTCTACATGGACCGCTACCCGCTGGTCTCGGCGCTGTCCCGCCCGGTGATCGTCAAGCACCTGGCCGAGGCCGCGAAGTACCACGGCGCCACGACCGTGTCGCACGGCTGCACCGGCAAGGGCAACGACCAGGTCCGCTTCGAGGTCGGCATCGGCGCCCTCGCGCCCGACCTGAAGGTCATCGCGCCCGTCCGCGACTACGCGTGGACCCGCGAGAAGGCCATCGCCTGGGCCGAGGACCGCAACCTGCCCATCGACGTGTCGAAGAAGTCGCCCTACTCCGTGGACCAGAACGTGTGGGGCCGCGCGGTGGAGACCGGGTTCCTGGAGGACATCTGGAACGCGCCCATCGAGGACGTCTACTCCTACACCCAGAACCCGGCCGAGCCCCGCGACGCCGACGAGGTGGTCGTCACCTTCGACAAGGGCGTCCCGGTCGCGATCGACGGCGAGACCGTCACCGTGCTGCAGGCCATCCAGGAGCTGAACCGCCGGGCGGGCGCGCAGGGCGTCGGCCGGCTCGACATGGTCGAGGACCGGCTCATCGGCATCAAGTCCCGCGAGATCTACGAGGCGCCCGGCGCGCTCGCGCTGATCACCGCGCACCAGGAGCTGGAGAACGTCACGCTGGAGCGCGACCTGGCCCGCTTCAAGCGGCAGGTCGAGCAGCGCTGGGGCGAGCTGGTGTACGACGGCCTGTGGTTCTCGCCGCTGAAGTACGCGCTGGACAGCTTCATCGAGAACACCCAGCAGCACGTCTCCGGCGACATCCGGATGGTCCTGCACGGCGGTCGGGCGGTCGTCACCGGCCGGCGCAGCGACGAGTCGCTGTACGACTTCAACCTCGCCACCTACGACGAGGGCGACACGTTCGACCAGACGCTGGCCAAGGGCTTCGTGCAGCTGTGGGGCCTGCCGAGCAAGATCGCCGCGAAGAGGGACCTGGGCAAGTGAGCTCTCTGTGGGGAGGGCGGTTCGCCAGCGGACCCGCCGACGCGATGGCCCTGCTGTCCGCGTCGACGCACTTCGACTGGCGGCTCGCCCCCTACGACATCAGGGGCTCCCGGGCGCACGCCCGGGTGCTGCACCGCGCGGACCTGCTCACCGCGGACGAGCTGGACCGGATGCTGGCGGCGCTGGACGCCCTGGAGGCCGACGTGGCTTCCGGGGCGTTCACCCCCACGCTGGCCGACGAGGACGTGCACACGGCGCTCGAACGCGGCCTGATCGAGCGGGCCGGCACCGAGCTGGGCGGCAAGCTCCGCGCCGGCCGGTCCCGCAACGACCAGGTCGCCACGCTGTTCCGCATGTGGCTGCGCGACGCCGCCCGGCGCGTGTCGTCCGGCGTGCTGGACGTCGTCGAGGCCCTGGCCGACCAGGCGACGGCGCACGCCACCGCCGTCATGCCCGGCCGCACGCACCTGCAGTCCGCGCAGCCCGTGCTGCTCGCGCACCACCTCCTCGCGCACGGCCAGGCGCTCCTGCGGGACGTCGACCGGCTGCGCGACTGGGACAGGCGCACCGCCGTGTCGCCGTACGGGTCCGGCGCGCTGGCCGGCTCGTCGCTCGGGCTCGACCCGGCGGCGGTCGCGGCCGAGCTCGGCTTCGACGGCCCGGTGGAGAACTCGATCGACGGCACCGCGTCCCGCGACTTCGCCGCCGAGATCGCGTTCGTCCTGGCCATGATCGGCGTCGACCTGTCCCGGATCGCCGAAGAGGTGATCATCTGGACCACCGCCGAGTTCCGCTTCGCGGTGCTGGACGACGCGTGGGCCACCGGCAGCTCGATCATGCCGCAGAAGAAGAACCCGGACGTCGCCGAGCTGACCAGGGGCAAGTCCGGCCGGCTCATCGGCAACCTCACCGGCCTCCTGGCGACGCTGAAGGCGCAGCCGCTGGCCTACAACCGGGACCTCCAGGAGGACAAGGAGCCGCTGTTCGACTCCGTGGAGCAGCTCGAACTCCTCCTGCCCGCGCTCGCCGGGATGATCTCCACGATGCGGTTCGACACCGAGCGCATGGCGTCCCTGGCCCCCGCCGGGTTCACCCTCGCCACGGACATCGCCGAGTGGCTGGTGCGGCAGGGCGTGCCGTTCCGGGTGGCGCACGAGGCGGCGGGCGAGTGCGTCCGCGTCGCCGAGGGCCGCGGCGTCGGCCTGGAGGACCTGACCGATGAGGAGTTCGCCACGATCTCGCCCGCGCTGACGCCGGACGTGCGTAGCGTGTTGACCGTGGAAGGTTCGATCGCGTCACGCGACGCCCACGGCGGCACCGCGCCCGACCGGGTCGCCGAGCAGTTGCGGCGGCTCCGCGACAAGGTCTCCGGTGCCCGGAACACCTAGGCAGCTCACCGAGCAGGAGCTCGCGATCGACCCCGTCGACGCCGCGCGGCTCCTGCTCGGCAGCGTCATCGAGTCCACCACCCCCGACGGCGTGGTGGGCGTGCGGATCGTGGAGGTCGAGGCGTACCGGGGCGGCGACGACCCGGCGTCCCACTGCTACCGCGGCCGCACGCCGCGCAACGACGTGATGTTCGGCCCCGCCGGCCGCCTCTACGTGTACTTCGTCTACGGCATGCACTTCTGCGCCAACGTCGTGTCGTCCACGGACGGCGTGCCGGGCGCCGTGCTGCTGCGCGCGGGCGAGGTGGTCGAGGGCACGCCCCTGGCGCAGAGCCGCCGCCCGGCCGCCCGCAGCGTCGCCGAGCTGGCCAAGGGACCGGCCCGGCTCACCACCGTCCTCGGCCTGGACCGCGCCCACAACGGCGTGAACCTGACCGAGTCCGACGCGTCCGTGCGGCTGCTCGCCGGGCCGCCCGTGAACGCCTCCGACATCCGCACCGGCCCCCGCGTCGGCGTGGCCGTGGCGGTCGACGTGCCCTGGCGGTTCTGGGTCGACTCGCCCGCCGTCAGCACGTACCGCCGGGGCACCCGCCGCACGCGGGTCGCCTCCCAGACCGCCCGGCGATGACCCAGGCCTGGTCGCGCGGGTGTGCCGTGCGGTCGTGGACGCCGCCGACCCCGGCTGGGACCGCATCACGTACGCGCCGCGGACCCCGTCGAGTGGTCGACCCGGCCCGTCCACCGCACGCCGTTCGGCGCCGTGCGACCCGTCTGGTTCCACCCGCGGTGGGTGCCGATCGCCACCGACGACGCGGGCCGCCACCTCGTCGTGGACCTCGCGCCCGCCGCCGGCCACCCCGGCCAGGTGCTGGCGATCGACCACCACGCCGACCTGGTCTCGAGTACGTCGCGCCGTCCGTGGCGGACTGCGTCGCGCGGGTCGTGGCGCGCCTGCGCGCGGGGGAGTACGAGACCGAACCCTTCCTGCACTTCCCGACCGACCCCGCGCCCGACGTCACGCTGCACGCGTCGCTCGCCGGCACCGACCTGGCCGCCGTGCTGGGCGCGGCCGAGGAACCCCACCTGCTCCGCGCCGTCCACCTGCGGCACGCGGACGGCGCCGACCTCACGTCGCTGACCATGCTGCCCGCCCTCGGTCACGTCGAGGTGACCGCGGCCGACGTCGACCTGTCGCCGCTCGCCGGGCTGCCTCTGCGCACGGTGCGGGTGGCCGGCGGCGCGGTCGTCGACGTGCCCGCCTGGCCCCGCCTCGTCGCACTCGACCTCGGCGACGCGAGGGCGGCGAACCCCCGCGCCCTGCCGCCCGCGCAGTTCCTCACCCTCCACACCGACCAGTGGCGCGCGCTGGGCTCCCCGCCGGAGGGCCTGGCGGCCTGACCGGTGAGGCGTCCCTCGCCGCCGCCGCCGCGTGGGCCGCGTGGCTCGGCGCCCCCGTGCCCACGACCAGCATCAACGGCCGCTACTGACCCGTCGGCTCAGACCTCGCCGAACACGTGCGTGCCGGGCGCGTCCTCGTCGTCGCCGGCCCAGAACTCGACCCAGTGGCTCACGAACTCCGACTTGGAGATCGACCCGTCGCCGTTCAGGTCCAGCCGCGCGAACACGGCGTCGGTCGGCGCGTCGTTCCCGGTCCAGGCGTGGATCATCCGGGCGTACTCGGGCGCGGACACCTGGCCGTCGCCGTCCTCGTCCACCGCCTCGAACATGAGCTCGGCCGTGGCCACCACCAGGTCGAGCATGGTGCCGAGGTTGTCCACCACCGACAGCACCTCGTCCACGGACACCCGGTGGTCGTCGTTCTCGTCGGACGACGCCCGCAGCGCGTCCCACCAGCGCATCATGATCTCCCGCAGCCGCGCGTGCCCGGCTCCGCCGCGGATGCCCTCCCACCGGTCCGTCAACGCCTCGAAGTCGGCCCGTTCCAGGAAACCGTCGCCGTTCACGTCCATCGCGGTGAACACGATGGAGGTCTTCCTCTGCTGCAAGTCGCTGGCCACGCAAGCAAACTTGGCGGGCCGGCGCGGCGCGGACAATTAACCAGCCGGGGCATACGCCGGTGCGCCAGGGTGAACCCGGTGGTGACGGTGGGTAGCGCCCCACCGCCCACGTCACCGCACCGACCGCCGGAACCACACCCGCCGCGCGTGCGTCGGCAACGCGATCCGGCTGATCATGCTGGTCAGCACCGCCGCGATCAGCAGCCACAGCAACGCCGCCAGGCCGTCGTTGAACAGGGTCCGCAACCCCTGGTCGGCCGGCGTGAACAGGTCGCGCAGGCCCAGCGACACGGCCGCCGACCACGACTCGATCACCCGCGCGAACCCGTTGGCGGGGTTCGCGCCGCCGATGACCAGGAAGATGTGGATCGCCAGCACGATCGCGAACAACCAGCACAGCAGGTCGATCAGCGCGCACGCGACCCGCACCGCGCGCACCCGGCCGTCACCCCGCTCGACGACCTCTTCCTGCTGGTAGGCCGGTTCGGGGTAAACGGGTTCCTCGTACCGCGCCTCCTGGTACCGGGCTTCCTGGTAGCGGGGGTCGGACGACGGCATGATCTCGGTCGGACGGTCGGCGGGACGTCGATCGCGGTCGGGGTACGTCATCGCAGGGTCCTCTCACTAGAGCCCTCGGAAGGGCTACCCGGCGGCGCGACCCCGGAAACCGCGCCCGACCGCACACGCCACCTGCGACGAAACCGCTGGACGCGGTAGGCGAAGATGGACCGGTGAGCGAGCACATCCTTGACGAGCTGTCCTGGCGCGGCCTGATCGCGCAGTCCACCGATCTCGACGCGCTGCGGAAGGATCTCGACGCCGGCCCGCTCACCCTCTACTGCGGCTTCGACCCGACCGCGCCCAGCCTGCACGCCGGCAATCTCGTCCCGCTGCTCATGCTGCGCCGCTTCCAGCGCGCCGGGCACCGGCCGGTCGTCCTCGCCGGCGGCGCCACCGGCATGATCGGCGACCCCCGCGACAGCGCCGAGCGCGCGCTCAACCCGCTGGACACCGTCGCCGAGTGGGCCGGTCGCATCCGCGGCCAGCTGGAGCGGTTCGTCGAGTTCGACGACGGCCCCACCGGCGCCGTCGTGGTCAACAACCTCGACTGGACCGGCGGCATGTCCGTGCTCGACTTCCTGCGCGACGTCGGCAAGCACTTCTCGGTCAACGTCATGCTGTCCCGCGAGACTGTCAAGCGCCGCCTCGACGGCGACGGCATGTCGTACACCGAGTTCAGCTACCTCCTGCTCCAGTCGCACGACTACCTCCAGCTGCACCGCCGGTTCGGCACCCGGCTCCAGGTGGGCGGCTCCGACCAGTGGGGCAACATCGTCGGCGGGGTCGACCTGGTGCGGAAGGTCGACGGCGCGTCCGTGCACGCCCTGACCGCGCCGCTGGTCACCGACGCTGAAGGCCGCAAGTTCGGCAAGTCCACCGGCGGCGGCAACGTGTGGCTCGACCCGGAGATGACCTCGCCGTACGCCTGGTACCAGTACTTCGTGAACGTGGGCGACGCCGACGTGCTCCGCTACCTGCGGCTGTTCACCTTCCTCACCCAGGAGGAGATCGCCGAGCTGGAGCGGCAGACCGCCGAGGCCCCGCACCTGCGCGCCGCGCAGAAGCGGCTGGCCGAGGAGTTCACCAACCTCGTGCACGGCGAGCACGAGACGCGGCAGGTGATCGTCGCCAGCCAGGCCCTGTTCGGCCGGGGTGAGCTGCGCGAGCTGGACCTGTCCACGCTGGAGGCCGCGATGGCCGAGGCGCCGACCGGCGAGGTCCGCCTGGCCGACGCGCCGACGATCGTGGACCTGCTCGTCAGCTCCGGGCTGGCCGAGAGCAAGGGCGCGGCGCGGCGCACGGTGAAGGAGGGCGGCGCGTACGTGAACAACGCCAAGGTCGCCGACGAGGAGTGGGTGCCCGCCAAGGAGGACCTGCTCCACGGCGCGTGGCTGGTCGTCCGCCGCGGCAAGCGGAACACCGCCGGCGTGCGCGTGCAGGTCTGACCTGCGCCGACGTTCCACGACGCGGCAGCACGGAGGCCGCCGGTCCCACGCGGGCCGGCGGCCTTCGTCATCTCCGGGTGTGATCGCGGTCACACTGTTGCGGGCGGATCGGGTCGGATAGCGTGGGGTGGACTGCTGCACGGGCTGCTGACCTGCGGTTTCAGCCTGTGGGGTGATGCTGCGCCCCCGATTTGACCTCTCGTTCGGGTGCGTGTAACTTTCTCCATGTCAGCGCGGAACGGGCCGGGGAAACCGGAACGGAGTGCGGCGGGTCACGAACCAAGCTCCCGCTAGCGTGGTAGAGTGGGTGACCTCGAACAGGAAGACCCAGTCCAGGCTCGTCTGAGCCGTTGCGACCAGGGCGTCTGGTTCACATACAAGCTTTCTGAATCACAAGCCTCCGATCGTGCCGCGTCAAGCGGTGGGTGACGATGTGCGCGTGTTCTTTGAGAACTCAACAGCGTGCCGAATAGCCAGTAAATTGTATGAC
>NZ_JBHTLK010000064.1:0-30954 GCF_042678885.1 Saccharothrix hoggarensis | reverse complement strand
GCCCGTGCCGCGAGCCGGCGGTGCGCCGCCGTGGCCGAGCAGCTGTCCACCGCGGGCACCATCACGGCCGCCGTCCGCGGCATGATCCGCGACCTGATCGCCATGTTCGCGTGGGACGTCGCCCGCAACGCCGCCGTCGCGCTGGCCACGGCGGAGGCGAGCGGTGGCGCGTCGCTCGCCGCGTTCACCGGGTGGGCCGTGGGCCGGGCCGGGACGGTGCTGGAACGCGTCACCGGCCAGATCACGCGGCTCCTGCGCGCGCTCACCCGCATCCTCGGCCGCTTGGAAGGGCTGGCGGCGCAGCCCGCCCGCTGACGTGCCGTGCGGGCCGATTCCGGGGATGGCCGGACAAGGCGTGGGCCGATCCGCGATACTCCCGAACCGTCGCGAAACGGAACGAGGGGGGCACAGGCGGTGAACCCGGAGCGGATGATCGCGGACCTGGAGGCCAGGGCGCAGGACCTGGCCCGGCGGTCCGAGGACATGCAGGCGCAGATCAACGGCGCGTCGGCCACGGTCCGCTCGCCCGACGGCGCGGTGACCGTCACGGTGGCGCCGAACGGCGCGTTGCAGCACATCGAGTTCTCGCCGCGCGCGGCCGACTTCTCGCACGTCCAGCTCGGCCAGGCGGTGATGGCGGCCGTGCGGCGGGCCCAGGCGCAGGCGGCGCGGCAGGTGGCCTCGATCGTCGAGCCGCAGTTCGGCGGCACGCAGGCGATGGACTTCCTGACCAGCTTCATCCCGCAGGAGGAGGAGCCGCCCACCCCGCCGCCCCCGCCGGCCGAGGAGGGCAGCGTCCTGCGGCAGGTCGCGTGGGACGCACCCGCACCGCAGCCGCCCGTGCCGCCCCGGCGGCCGTCGTCGCACCGACGTGACGACACCGATGACGACGACGGCTTCGGGACGGTGCTGCGGTGAGCGGGTTCAAGGTCCAGGCGGACCAGCTGCGGAGGTTCGCGGGCGACCAGGAGGGTCGGAAGGGCGAGATCGAGGCGGCCGCCGACAAGGCCGGCGGGGTGGACCTGGGCGGCGAGACGTTCGGCGTCCTGCTCCAGTTCTTCGCCGACGGAGCCCAGCAGTTCGCGGCCGAGACCGTGGAAGGCATCCGCGCGCTGGCCACGGCGTACGGGGAGGCGGCGGGCGACACCACCGCCACCGCCGTGGACTACGAGAACGTCGAGGACGAGAACGACCAGCGCTTCCGGGGAGGCCGGTGATGGTGGAGTGGACCGGGTTCAACGACAAGTGGAACAACCCGGACAACTACGCCGGCGGCGGGGCCGTCGAGTCGTTCTTCCAGCTCGCCGACTCCTGCACCCGCGCGGAACAGGGCGACTACGCCGAGATCGGCATGAACGCGGCCGCGTTGGGCCTGGACGTGCTGGGCATGGTGATGGACCCGCTCGGGTCGCTGGCCACGGCGGGCATCGGCTGGCTCATCGAGCACGTCAGCTTCCTGCGCGAGCCGCTGGACTGGCTGGCCGGCAACGGTGACCGGATCAAGGCCGCGGTGAAGGTCTGGAACGAGACGGCCACGGCGCTGGACCAGGTCGCCCAGGCGCAGCACGACGCGGTCTCCGGCCAGGTCAGCGGCTGGGAGGAGCAGGCGGCGGAGCGGTTCCGGCAGAGCCAGGGCCGGCTCGTGCAGGAAACGCTGGTCATGAGCCGGACGTGCGTGACGGTGGCCGAGCAGATCGCCACCGCCGGGACGATCACGGCGGCCATCCGCGGCATGATCCGCGACCTGATCGCCATGTTCGTCTGGGAGGTCATCCGCAACGCGGCCATCGCGCTGGCGTCGTCGGTGGTGAGCTTCGGCAGCTCGATCGCCGCGTTCGCCGCGTGGGCAGTGGGCCGGGGCGCGGTCGTGCTCGGCAAGATCACCCAGCAGATCGCCAAGCTGATGCGGGTCGTCACGCGGATCATGGGGCGGTTGAAGGGGCTGTTCGGCGCGCTGGGGGACGCGTTGAAGGGCCTGGCCCGCTTCGGCAAGGGCGGCGGGGCCGCGACGCGCGCGTCCGGGACACCGGGCGGGGTGAAGTTCGAAGGGCTGGAGAACGCGGGCAAGCGCATGGAGGACTGGGGCAACGCGCGCCCGACGTTGGGCGACGCGGGCACCAAGCTCCGGGACGCGGGCCGGGAGTTCGGCGACGGCTACAAGAACGCCGGCGACACCTGGAAGAAGGTCTACGAGGACAAGGTCGGCGGCACCCCGCTGATGGAGAAGGTCGGTGACGCGTACACGCCGTACAAGCCGTTGGAGCGCAACGGCCACGTGTCGCCGCACTCCGTGCCGGACGTGATGGGCGGCGGGTTCCAGACCAAGTTCGGCGCCGACGTCCTGCGCGAGACGTCCAAGCAGGACGAGTTGGAGCTGGAAGGCGTGCCCGAGGAGCGGCAGCCGACCTTCAAGCGCCAGACGGGATACCTGGACGAGTGACGAAGAAGCTCGCCGTGACGTCGTGCGTCGCCGGCCTGGTGTTCGTGCTCGCCGGCGGGTTCCTGTTCGCGGCCGAGCGGGTGAGCTGGTTGGGCATGGCGCTGTTCGCCCTGGGCATGGCCGGTCTGCTGGCCGGGGCGATGTGGCTGTGGCGGAGTGTGCTGTCGTTCTTCGCCACCATCGCCGTGCTGACCGCGGTGCTCATCTCGGCGGTCGTGCAGGGTCCTCCGCTGTGGCTCTCGGCGTTCGGGGAGACGCGCACCGATTGCGTGGTGCTGGACGAGAGGGTCGTCAAGGGGACCAGGTCGGCGTCCTACACGCTGCACACCGTGCAGTGCGGCGACCGCCGGATCGAGTACCGGCCGTACCAGACGGCTTCCGAGCACATCGGTGACGTCGGCGAGCGGACGTCGCTGGTGTTCGACCGGACGGGTTTGTTGAACGCCTTGCGTCCGTCGGACCTCACGACCACCGGCCTGTGGGCGTTGCCGGCGGCGCTCGCGTTCGGGCTGCTGTACACCTGGTTCGCGGCGACCAGGTCGTCGACGCGGTCGGCGCGGGAGGCATCGGTGGCGGGTGGCCAGGATTTCCTGTGACGGCGCCACGAGTGAGCGGGGGACGCGTGAGTGGTGAGCGGGGCACGAAGCCGCGTCGCAAGGCGGTGTGGGTGCCGGTCATGGTGCTGTCCCTGCTCGGCCTGCTGAGCACGGGGGTGTTCTTGTCCGTCAGCGCCGGGTGGGGCGCGTTCGGGCTGGTGCCGATCTTCGGCGGTCTGGTCGGGTTCACCTGGGCGACGGGGATGCTGCGGCCGCGGAGCTACCTGATCGGGGTGGCGCTGGTGGGCGGTATCGCGTTCGCGATGGTGAGCCAGGGGTTCACGCACTCCGCCTGGCTGACGGTCTTCGGCGAGCGCGCGGACTGCGTCGTGGTGGAGCGGCACGAGTCCTCGACCCGTTCGGGGTCGGACTACTACCACCACACGTTCGAGTGCGGCGGGCGGGCGGTGCAGTACACCGGTCGTTCCGGGTACGTCGCCGACCAGGGGGACGGCGTCCTCCTGGTGGTGGATCGTCTTGGGGTCGTCGACCCGGCGCTGGTGGGTGACGTGTCGTCGGGGCGGAACCTGGCCTTTGTCGGCGTGGTGTTGGCAGGACTGCTGTTCGTGCTCGTGGTGGCGTTGTTGCCGCCGCCGCGGCCCGCTCCCCGGTTGCCCGGCCCCAAGGTGAGTCAGGAGTTCCTGTGAAGACGGCGGCCATGGTGGTTGGCGTTGTGGCCTTGCTCAGCGTCGGCGTGCTCTTCAGCGCGACGGGCGCGTGGGGTGTGCTCGGCATCGTCGCCGGGCTCGTCGGACTCGTCCTGCTGGTGTTCGGGACCAGGGCGCGGCAGCCGAACGGGCCGTTCACGGCGGTGAGCGTCGTGGTCGGCATCGGGCTGGCGATGGCGTCGTTGTTCGGCGCCGGCTCACTGCTGATGACCGTGGTCGGCGACCGGGTGGACTGCGAGCTGGTCGAGCGCCGGCAGGAGTCCCACCGCACCAGCGCTCCGACGCTGCACCACGAGTTCGACTGCGCGGGCCGTCCGGTGTCGTTCTCGGGCTCGGCCGACTACGTCGCCGAAGTCGGTGAGCGGGTGGCGCTGGTGGTCGACCCGTCCGGCACGTTCGCGCCCGTGCTCTCCGGCTCGGTGTCGGGGACGCGGAACTGGGTGGTCGGCGGCGCGGCACTGGTGGGTCTCGCCCACGTCGTGCTGGCCGCCACCCGGCCGCCCCGCGCGGCACGGCCGCGGTCCAAGGCCGTCGTGAACCGCGGGGACTTCCTGTGACTCAGCCCCACTGGCCGTGCGCGGGCGGGGGGACGTGGGACGGCGGTCCGGGCAGGTGGTGCGGCGGCTTCGCGCCCCGCATCGCGCGGCCCACCGGCGGCAGGGCGGCGACCAGGCCCGAGACCACCCACAGCACCAGGGCGATCGCCGGCAGCGCCACGAACTCGGCCGGCAGGTTCGCCGCCACCTCGGCGACCACGTAGACGTTGTGCGCCGCCGCCAGGACCGCGATCCCGACCAGGCCCCACCGCACGCCCGGCACTCGGCACGCGAGCACCACGGCGAGGACGAGCACCGTCGTGGCCACGCTCAACGTCAGCGAGATGGCGAAGTCGACGTTCCCGGTGATCTCCTCGGTGAACGGGATGCCGAGGAGGGTGAGCCCGAGGTGCGGCGTCGGCACCCTCCCGTCGGACACGGCGGGCAGCGAGGCGACGTACAGGAGGACCACGTTCGGCAGGAACAACAGCGCGGCCAGCACGGGCAGCGCGTTGTTGGGTCGGCGCGGTTGGCCCGGGTACGGGGACTGGCCTGGGTACGGCTGGCCTGGGTAGTACGGCTGGCCCGGGTAGGGGGTCTGGCCGGGGTGCGGCGGCTGGCCGGGGTGGCCGAACTGCCCGGGTTGGGCCGGGAGAGGCTGACCCGGGTGGGGCTGGGGCGCGTGCGGCTGCTGACCGGGGTGCTGCCGCGGCCCCGGCGCGCCCGGGTTGGGCGTCCAGCCGCCGTGGGGTTGGTTCATGCGCGTGCCTCCTGGTTCGACGGGAAGTTACCGCCGAACGGCGCCGCGACGCCGGACTTCGCCGGAATTCCGGCCAAGTCCGCCGGTCCGGCCAGGTCGGGCCAGTCGGGCCAAGTCGGGCCAGGTCCGGCTACCCGGCCGACGCGCGGATCAGCGGCAGCAGGGCGGCGATCCGGTGCCGCGGCAGGTCGATCAGCCGGAGCTCCAGGTCGGTGTGCTCGGGGTCGAGGTGCTCCCCGATGCGCTCCCGCGCCTCCCGCTTGGTCATCGCGCCGTGCGTCGCGGTGACCAGCGCCTCGCGCCACACGTTCCCCAGCTTGCCGTGTGCCCGCATCAGCACCTCCCGCACGGCCAGCCCGCCGACGTCCAGCGTGCCCGCCAACACCTGGTCGGCCACGACCACGCAGTGCTTGCCGTCCGGGGTGGAGCGCAGGAACCTCAGCGCGAACCTGGTGTCCACCAACGACTTCAGCCCGTGCTGTCCCGCCGCGGAGGCCACGTCCGGGTGGTTGTTCGGCACGAGCGCCGCCATCCGGCCCGGTGAGCACGCCAGCAGCGTCCGCAGCAGCCAAGGCCCCGGGTCGCCGGTCAGGTCCACCGCCAACGACGCCGCGCCCTTGCCGATCGGGTCGGCCCAGCCCGGCGCGCGCGGCTTGGGCGGTGGCGAGGACTCGGGCCGCGGCGCGAGGTCGACCAGCGCCGCCAGCGCCGTGGCACTCGGCCCGGTCGCCTCCACGGACTGCGGGCCGTGCGTGTAGATGGACGTCTTGGGCGTCGACGTCGCGCGGCGGGACGTGGGCCGGCACACGTACAGGTCGGCGGCGCTGCCGATGGCCTGCGCGCCGTCGAACCGGTGGAACGCGGGCAGGATCGCCTCGAACACCAACCCGAGCCGCTGCAACTCCTGCTGCACCTTCAGCCCCAGGGCGGGGGTCCGGTCGCTGAACCCGTACGCCAGCAGCACCCGGCCGCGGGCCACGTCGGACAGGCACTCGACGGCCCGCCCGGCGAACAGCGCCATGCCCTCCGGCGTGTACGGCGGGTCGCTGAACACGAGGTCCGCGGACTCGACCACGGCGGGCGGCAGGCCGAACCGGAAGTCGGCGTGCACCGTCCGCACGGTCCAGCCGCGCTCCTCCGCGCGCGTCGAGATGAACTCCAGCAACCGGTCGTCCACGTCGACCACGACGACCTCGACGGACGGGTTCACCGCGCACACCGCCAGCGACGTCAGGTCGTGGTCGCCGAGGCACAGCAGCGTCCGCCCGGCCAGGTCGTACGTCGTGTTCAGCCACAGCGCGCGCTTCAACGCCGTCTCCGCCGTCGCCTGCACGTGGTCCAGCGCGGCCAGCGGCGGCGGCACGTCGGCGATGTCGGCGAGGATGGACCGCAGGTGTTCGGTGTGCCGCGACACCAGCGCGTCGACCGGGTCCACGAGGTCGTCACCGGCCCCGAACGCGGCGTAGTCGGCGGCCTTGGCCGGCGCCAGCCGGTACCGGTCGCCACTGGTCTCCAGGTCGTCGCCGACGGCGGTCAGCAGCTCCTGCACGGTGCGCCGGGGCACCGCCGGGAGCCGGACCAACTCGGCCAACGTGTGCCAGTCACCGGCGAGCAGGTCGAGCACGCGCCGCAGCTTGCGGGCGTGCGTTCCGCGTTCGGCCAGGAGAGCGCGCACTGGTTCGGTTGCCACAAACGGTGCAGCCTACTGACCGGATGGTGAAACGCCGTGCCGCGGTCGGATCGACGGGCTAGGGTCGATCGACGCCTGATGCACATCGGCAGGAGGACCACGGGTGATCGAGTTCCGCGACGTGACCAAGCGGTTCGACGACGGGACCACCGCGGTGAACGGCCTGGACCTGGTGGTGGAGGCGGGCACGATCACGGTCTTCGTCGGCCCGTCAGGGTGCGGCAAGACCACCTCTTTGCGCATGGTGAACCGGATGGTCGACCCGACGTCGGGCACGGTCCTGGTGGACGGCCGGGACGTGCTCGCCGTGGACCCGCCCACGTTGCGGCGCGGCATCGGGTACGTCATCCAGCAGGCGGGCCTGTTCCCGCACCGGACCGTTCTGGACAACGTCGCCACTGTGCCGTTGCTCACGGGGTGGACCCGCCGCAGGGCCCGCGCGCGTGCCGCCGAGCTGCTGGAGCTGGTCGGCCTGCCGGTCGAGCTGGGCAAGCGGTACCCGGTGCAGCTGTCCGGCGGGCAGCAGCAGCGGGTCGGCGTGGCGCGGGCGCTGGCCGCGGACCCGCCGGTGCTGCTCATGGACGAACCGTTCAGCGCCGTCGACCCGGTGGTGCGGGAAGGGCTGCAGGACGAGCTGCTGCGGTTGCAGGCCGAGCTGGACAAGACCATCGTGTTCGTGACGCACGACATCGACGAGGCCGTGCGCATCGGGGAGAAGGTCGCGGTGCTGCGCACCGGCGGCGTCCTCGCGCAGTACGCGCCGCCCGCCGAGCTGCTGTCACGGCCCGCGGACGACTTCGTGGCCAACTTCGTCGGCAAGGACCGCGGCTACCGCAGCCTGTCCTTTGTGGACTCATCCGGGATCGAGGTCGCCGAGGTGGCCACGGTGTCCGCCGGCTCGGCGCACGAGTCCTCTTCGGACTGGCGGCTCGTGGTCGACCCGGACAAGAGGCCCCGGGGCTGGGTCGCGCCGGACGCCGCGGTCGTGCCCGGCGGCTCGCTGTACGAGCTGGGCACGCCGATCCGGGGCGCGCTGGACGCCGCGCTGTCGTCGCCGTCCGGGCTCGGCGTCGTGGTGGACGCCGAGGGGCGGCTCGCCGGCGTCGTCACGGCGAGGCAGGTGCTGGACGTGATCGAGCGCCGCCGTGGGTGACGTCGCGCGGTACCTGAGCGACGCCGGCACGCGGGCGGCGCTGCTGGAACGGCTGCTGGACCACGTCTACCTGTCGCTGGCGCCGCTGGTCGTGTCGGTGGTGCTGGCGATCGTGCTCGGCCTGCTGTGCCACCGGTTCCGCGCGGTCAACGCGGCCCTGATCGGCTTGTCGAACGTCGTCTACACGATCCCGTCGCTGGCCCTGTTCGCGATCATCCCGGCGTTGATCGGGACCAGGGTGCTCGACCCGGTGAACGTGATCACGGCGTTGACGCTGTACACGACGGCGCTGCTGGTGCGGCCGGTCGCCGAGGCGCTGGGCGCCGTGCCCGCGCACGTCATCGCCGCCGCCACCGCGATGGGCTTCCGCCCGTGGCGGCGGTTCCTGACCGTGGAGCTGCCGCTGGCCGTGCCGGTGCTGGCCGCGGGTGTGCGGGTCGGCTCGGTGAGCAACATCAGCCTGGTCAGCGTGGGCGCGCTGATCGGCACCGGCGGCCTCGGCACGCTGTTCACGGACGGCTTCCAGCAGCGCTACCTCGCGCCGATCATCGTCGGCATCGTGCTGACCCTGCTGCTCGCGCTGGTCGTCGACCTGCTGCTGGTGCTGCTCCGCAACCGACTGACCCCGTGGGTCCTGGTGGGCAAGGCATGATCTTCGCCGAGGCGTTCGCGTGGCTGCTCGACCCGGTCAACTGGTCGGGCGGCAAGTCGATCCCGGTGCGGGTCGGCGTCCACCTGCTGTTCTGCGTCGGCGCGGTGCTCGGCGCGGCGCTGATCGCGGTGCCGCTCGGCCTGTACGTCGGGCACACCGGACGCGGCGGTGTCGTGCTGGTGGGCGGCAGCAACGCGTTGCGCGCGTTGCCGACGCTCGGGCTCGTCACGTTCCTGTACCTGATCGCGGGCGGCGGCACGGTGAGCGTGCTCATCGCCCTCGTCGTGCTCGCCGTGCCGCCGATCCTGGCGGGCGCGTACGCGGGCGTGCAGGACGTGGACCGGGGCGTCGTGGACGCGGCGCGGGGCATGGGCATGACCGGGGCGCAGCGGTTGTGGCGGGTCGAGGTGCCGAACGCGCTGCCGCTGCTCGTCGGCGGTCTGCGCAACGCCATGCTGCAGGTCGTGGCCACCGCGTCGGTGGCGGCGTACGTGGGTATCGAGACGTTGGGACGTCCGCTGCTGGACGGCCTGCGGGTGCTGGACTACGGGCAGTTCATCGGCGGCGCGATCCTCATCGCGCTGCTCGCGGTCCTGCTGGACGTCCTGCTCGCGGGCCTGGGCAGGTTGGTCGTGCCCGCGGGGTTGCGGCTGTCGGCCCGGACGGGGTCGAGCGGGGTGCAGCCGAGGCGCCGGAAGACACCGGCGCCCGTCGAATCTGGAGGAAGCACGGCATGAAGCGCACGTTGGCCGTCATCGTCACCGCGGCGGCGCTGGTCGTCTCCGCCTGTGGCTCCAAAGAGGACCTGGGCGGCGGCGGGCAGGACGCCGCGCCGGGCGAGGTCGTGGTCGGCTCGGCCGACTTCACCGAGAACAAGATCCTGGCCGAGATCTACGCGGGGGCGCTGCGGACGACCGGGGCCGCGGTGTCGGTGCGGTCCGGCATCGGAGCCCGCGAGCTGGTCGTGAAGGCGTTGCAGGACAAGTCGCTCGCGGTGGTGCCGGAGTACACCGGCAACCTGCTGAACTACTTCGACAAGACCAACACCACCACCGAGGCGGAGGACGTCTACTCGGCGTTGAAGTCGAAGACGCCGGCGGGCCTGGAGGTGCTGGAGAAGTCCGCCGCCGAGGACAAGGACGTGCTGGTGGTCACCAAGGCCACCGCGGCGGGCGGCGTGAAGTCGATCGCCGACCTCGGGTCCGGCAAGTACGCGCTCGGCGCGGCCGGCGAGTGGGCGCAGCGCTGGGAGAGCAAGATCAAGGAGCTGTACGGCGTCACGTTCACCGAGATCAAGACCACGGACGCGGGCGGCCCGATCACCGTGGACGCGCTGAAGGACGGCACGGTGCAGGTGGCGAACCTCTACACGACGTCCGCCGACATCAAGGCGAACGACTTCGTGGAGCTGGAGGACCCGAAGACCATGTACCCGGCGCAGAACGTCGTGCCGCTGCTGCGGTCCGACGCCCTCGACGCCAAGGGCAAGGACGCGCTGGACAAGGTCTCCGCGGCGCTCACCACCGAGAAGCTGGCCGAGCTGGTCAAGCAGGTCGACGTCGACAAGCAGACCATCGCGAACGTGGCCGCGAACTTCCTGAAGGACGTCAAGCTGTAGGTCGGAGCACCGGTCGACGCCCCCGGCACGTGCCGGGGGCGTTCGCCTACCCGGACGCCGCGGTCTCGCCACCGCGACGCCGGTCGCGTCCCCGGTGCTTGTCGGCGGCTCAGTGCTTGTCGGGGTCCGGATCGGCCGGGCGACCTCCGCCGAGCCGGCCGGTCAGCTCGTCGGCGGTCCGCCGCACCTCCGCCGCCAGCTCCGGCCACGTCTCGCCGCACTCGACGTCGCACACGTGCCGGAACGTCACGGTGATCGCGGCGATCGGCCGTTCGCCGTGGTCGAAGACGGGCGCGGCGACGGACGCGAAGCCGGCCGTCACGTAGCCGTCCTCCACCGCCCAGCCGCGCCGACGCTCCTCCGCCAGCAAGCGCCGCAGCGCGGGCAGGTTCCGCGGCCCCCGGCCGGTCCGGTCCACGAACGGGCCGGGGAACAGCGCCCGCACCTGCGCCGCCGGCAGCCGGGCCAGCACGGCCCGGCCGGACGCGGTCAGCTGCGCGGGCAGCCGCACGCCCACGTCGGACACGATCGTGGTCGGGTGGCGGGGCTGCTCGCGCACCAGG
The DNA here is from genome assembly GCF_042678885.1 of Saccharothrix hoggarensis. Taxonomy (GTDB): domain Bacteria; phylum Actinomycetota; class Actinomycetes; order Mycobacteriales; family Pseudonocardiaceae; genus Actinosynnema; species Actinosynnema hoggarensis. The sequence goes on along the minus strand of NZ_JBHTLK010000064.1, from coordinate 20,278 downwards.
TACAGCGACTCGGCGCCGTGCAGCACGCCGAGGTGCGCGGTCCGGCCGACCGAGTCCACGAGACGCCGCAGCAACGGCCGCGCGAGGCGTTCCAGCGGGTCGTGGCGCAGGTAGGCGGAGCCGAGCTCGAACGCGGCCACGCCGAGCCCGTAGCGCCGCTCCTCCGGGAAGTGGGTGGCGAAGCCGGCCGCCGCCAGCTCCGCCAGCAGGTGGTACGTCGTGGACCGGGGCAGCGACAGCTCACGCGCCACCGCCGCCGCGGACAGCGGACCCGGCCTGCTCGCCAGCAGGCGCAGCACCGCGAGCCCTCGGCGCAACGCCGGCACGTCGCTGCTGCCTCCCACGAAAGCCATTCTCAACAAATCCGCGGTCCCGCGCATTGGAGGGGTATGACGACCAGCTTCGAGGACTTCGCCGCCGGGCAGGTCACCCCGCTGCTGCGCTACGCCACCGTGCTGACCGGCGACCCGCACCTCGCGCAGGACGTCGTCCAGGAGTGCCTGCTCCGGGCCCAGCAGCGCTGGTCGCGCATCGCCGCCGTCGACGCCCCGGTGGCGTACGTCAAGCGGATGGTCACCAACGAGTACCTGAGCTGGCGCCGCCGGTGGAAGCCGCAGACCTCGCTGCACGGCATAGACCCGCCGACCCCGGACCCGTCCGCTCTCTACGACGAGCGCGAGGCGATGCTCCAGAGCATCGACAAGCTCCCGCGCAAGCAGAAGGCGGCCGTCGTGCTCCGGTTCTACGAGGGCTACGACGACGCCGAGATCGCCGAGACCCTGGGCTGCTCCCAGGTCACGGTCCGCAGCCACATCTCGCGCGCGCTGGCGACGCTGCGCGCCGACGACCGGGTGAAGGAGGAACTGTGAGCGACACCGAGAGCCTGATCAGGGACGCCCTCCGGATGCGCGCCGACCAGGCGCCGCCCCCCGGCCCGGTGCTGGCCGCCCTGCGCCGCCCCCGGAAGTCCCGCACGTCGTTCCTGCTGGTCCTGGCGGCGGCCGCCACGGCGGCGGTGGTGGCGGTCGTGGCCACCGCGGTCGGCCGACCCACGGCCGAGTCGCCACCGGCCACGTCGGTCGAGATCCCGATCGAGCCGACGATCCCGACGGTCTCGCTCGGCTTCAGCCCGACCTGGCTGCCGGAGGGCTTCACCGAGCGGCAGCGCCTGGTCGACCCGGCCACGTACACGCGACGCACCTGGGAGCAGGGCGAGTCGACCGCGAAGGCCACGAACCCGTCCCTGGAGTTCACCGTCCAGCCGGCCAACGAGTCCACGGGCGCGATGGCCGACGCGATTGCCAACGCCTTGGAGGCCTACCGCGTCACCGTCAACGGCGCGCCGGGCGTCGTCTCGGGCGCCACGACCGTCCTGTGGCAGCCCGAACCGGAGGTGTACCTGTCGGTCACCCTGAGGAACATCCCGGACGCCCGCACCACCGCCGTGCGCATCGCCGAGTCGGTCCGCCCCGACCCCGGCCCGGTCCGGTTGCCGGTGTCGCTGGGCGGCTCGCGGGGCATCCAGGCGCACGGGGGCCTGCCGGAGGGCTGGCAGGCCAGTACCACGGGCGTGCACGACGGCGTCACCTACAACGTGTTGCTGAGCCGGCGCCCGTACGGGTTCGAGGGTTCGCCGACGATGACCACCGCCCGCGGGCTCACCGCCCGGTACTACGCGGCCGACGGCGGCCACCTCGTGGTGGAGCTCCGGCCGGACGTCCACCTCCAGGTCTCCGGCATCGGGGTGCGGGCGGCGGGGTTGGCGGAGTTGACCGCGGCGGCGGAGGCGGTGGTGGTCGACCCGGAGCCGGACCTGGCCTGGGCCGGCGGCTGACGCCACCCGACCGCGGCGCCTGCGGGACACCGCTGCCGCGGCGGCGCGTCTGGGATGCCAGACACGATCGGCGGACCTCGGGTCGTGCGGACCCGGTTGCCGGGTTGTGATGGGTGCATGCAACCCGTGCAGCTGGGTCCGAAGCCCTTGACCCGCGATGACGTCCACGCCGTCGCCCGCGGCGGCGCGCCCGTGGAGATCACGGAGGCGGCCCGCGAGGCGGTCACCACCGCCCGGTCGCACATCGAGCGCCTGGCCACGGCCGAGCAGCCCACCTACGGCGTCTCCACCGGGTTCGGCGCGCTGGCGGTCCGGCACATCCCGCCGGACCGCCGGGCCGCCCTCCAGCAGTCCCTCGTCCGCTCGCACGCGGCGGGCGCGGGCCCGGAGGTGGAGCGCGAGGTCGTCCGCGCCCTCGTCCTGCTGCGCCTGAAGACGCTGACCAGCGGTCACACCGGCATCCGGCTGGAGACGGCCGAGGCGATGGCAGCGATGCTGAACGCGGGCATCACGCCCGTCGTGCACGAGTTCGGCTCGCTCGGCTGCTCGGGCGACCTGGCGCCGCTGTCCGCCGCCGCGCTGGCCCTCACCGGCGAGGGTGACGTGCGCGACGCGCGGGGCGACCTGGTGCCGGCCGCCCAGGCACTCGCCGCGGCGGGCATCCAGCCGGTCCGCCTGGCCGAGAAGGAGGGCCTGGCGCTGATCAACGGCACGGACGGCATGCTCGGCATGCTGGTGCTGGCCCTGCGCGACCTGAACCACCTGCTCGATGTCGCCGACCTCACCGCGGCGATGAGCGTGGAAGCCCTGCTGGGCACGGACCGCGTGTTCGCGGCCGACCTCCACGCCCTGCGCCCGCACCCCGGCCAGGGCCGGTCCGCCCGGCGCATGGCGGCGATCCTGCGCGACTCCGAGATCATGGAGAGCCACCGCGGCCCGGACTGCACCCGCGTGCAGGACGCGTACTCCCTGCGCTGCTCGCCGCAGGTGCACGGCGCGGCCCGCGACACCGTCGCCTACGCCGAGACGGTCGCCGACCGCGAGTTGGCGTCGTCCATCGACAACCCGGTCGTGCTGGCCGACGGCCGGGTCGAGTCGAACGGCAACTTCCACGGCGCGCCGATCGCGTACGTGCTGGACTTCCTCGCGATCCCGACCGCCGACGTGGCGAGCATCGCCGAGCGCCGCACGGACCGGATGCTCGACGTGAACCGGTCGCACGGCCTGCCGCCGTTCCTGGCGCACGACCCGGGCGTCGACTCCGGCCACATGATCGCCCAGTACACGCAGGCGGCGATCGTGAGCGAGCTGAAGCGGCTGGCCGTGCCGGCGTCGGTCGACTCGATCCCGAGCAGCGCCATGCAGGAGGACCACGTCTCGATGGGCTGGTCCGCCGCGCGCAAGCTGCGCCAGTCCGTGGACGGCCTCCGCCGCGTCCTCGCGATCGAGCTGCTGACCGCGGCCCGCGCCCTGGACCTGCGCCGTCCGCTCAAGCCTTCCCCCGTGACCGCGGCGGCCGTCGCGAAGCTCCGCGAGCACGTCGAGGGCCCCGGCCCGGACCGGCACCTCGCGCCCGAGATCGCCGCCGCCGAAGACCTGATCCGCAGTGGCTGCCCCGAGATGAGCGGGCGCCCCGAACTCCTAGGAGCACTGTGATGGTGCGCGCCGCCCGAGGGACCGACCTCACCGCCCGCAGCTGGCCCACCGAGGCCGCCCTGCGCATGTTCCACAACAACCTCGACCCGGACGTGGCCGAGCGGCCCGAGGACCTGGTGGTCTACGGCGGCACGGGCAAGGCCGCCCGCGACTGGCCGAGCTTCCACGCCATCAGCCGCGAGCTGGCGAACCTCGCCGACGACGAGACGCTGCTCGTCCAGTCCGGCCGCCCGGTCGGCGTCATGCGCACCCACGAGTGGGCCCCGCGAGTGCTGATCGCGAACTCGAACCTCGTGCCGGACTGGGCGAACTGGCCCGAGTTCCGCCGCCTCGAAGCCGAGGGCCTGACCATGTACGGCCAGATGACGGCCGGCTCGTGGATCTACATCGGCACCCAGGGCATCCTCCAGGGCACCTACGAGACGTTCGCCGCCGTCGCCGACAAGCGGTTCGGCGGCACCCTGCGCGGCACGCTGACCGTCACGGCGGGGCTCGGCGGCATGGGCGGCGCGCAACCGCTCGCGGTCACCATGAACGAGGGCGTGGCGCTCTGCGTCGAGGTCGACCCGCAGCGCGCTCGGCGTCGCGTGGAGACCCGCTACCTGGACGAGATCGCCGACGACGTCGACGACGCGATCGCCCGCGTGCTGAAGGCGAAGGAGGACGGCCGCGCGCTGTCCGTCGGCCTGATCGGCAACGCCGCCGAGGTGCTCCCCGAGCTGCTGCGCCGCGACGTCCCGGTGGACATCGTCACCGACCAGACCTCCGCGCACGACCCGCTGGCGTACTGCCCGAAGGGCGTCGCGGTGGAGGACTGGGCCGACTACGCCGCCGCGAAGCCGGAGGAGTTCACCGACCGGGCCCGCCAGTCGATGGTCGACCACGTCGAGGCCATGGTGGGCTTCCTCGACCGCGGCGCCGAGGTGTTCGACTACGGCAACTCGATCCGCGGCGAGGCCAAGCTGGGCGGCTACGAGCGGGCGTTCGACTTCCCCGGTTTCGTGCCCGCGTACATCCGGCCGCTGTTCTGCGAGGGCAAGGGACCGTTCCGCTGGGCGGCGCTGTCCGGCGACCCGGCCGACATCGCCAAGACCGACCGGGCGATCCTGGAGCTGTTCCCCGAGAACGAGCAGTTGGCGCGCTGGATCAAGATGGCCGGCGAACGCGTCGAGTTCCAGGGCCTGCCCGCCCGCATCTGCTGGCTGGGCTACGGCGAGCGCCACCTCGCCGGCCTGCGGTTCAACGAGATGGTGGCGTCCGGCGAGCTGTCCGCGCCGATCGTCATCGGCCGCGACCACCTCGACTGCGGCTCGGTCGCGTCCCCGTACCGGGAGACCGAGGCGATGGCGGACGGCTCGGACGCCATCGCCGACTGGCCCCTGCTGAACGCGCTGGTCAACACGGCGTCCGGCGCGACGTGGGTGTCGCTGCACCACGGCGGCGGGGTCGGCATCGGCCGGTCCATCCACGCCGGTCAGGTGACGGTCGCGGACGGCACCCCGTTGGCCGCGCAGAAGATCGAGCGCGTGCTGACCAACGACCCCGCGATGGGCGTCATCCGGCACGTGGACGCGGGCTACCAGCGGGCCGTCGACGTCGCCGCCGAGAAGAACGTCCCGATCCCGATGGCCGGTTCCGATGACTGACCTCGCGGACCTCGCCGACGTCGGGCGGGACGCCCGGCGCGGCGGCTACTCGCGGCACGGCTTCGACCGGGTCGAGCGCGAGCTGCGCGCGTGGTTCGTCGAGGAGGCGGAACGGCGCGGGCTCGACGTCCGCCCGGACCGCAACGGCAACATCTGGGCGTGGTGGGGCGAGCCTGGCCCGGACGCCGTCGTCACCGGCAGCCACCTCGACTCGGTGCCGGGCGGTGGCGCGTTCGACGGGCCGCTCGGCGTGGTGTCCGCGTTGCAGGCGGTGGACCTCTTGCTAGCCAGGGGTTTCACGCCCTCGAAGCCGCTGGCGATCGTGGTGTTCGTGGAGGAGGAGGGCGGGCGCTTCGGCGTGGCGTGCCTCGGCTCCCGGCTGATGACCGGCGCGATCTCCGCCGAGGCCGCGTGCGCGCTGACGGACGCGGACGGCGTCACGTTCGGCGAGGCCGCCCACGCGGCCGGCTTCGACCCGTTGCGGATGGGCCGGGACGACCGCGCGTTGGCGTCCATCGGCGCGTTCGTGGAGCTGCACGTCGAGCAGGGGCGCGGGCTGGACGTCCCGGTGGGCCTGGCGAGCTCGATCCTGGCCCACGGCCGGTGGCGGTACACGTTCACCGGCGAGGGCAACCACGCCGGCGCGACGCTGATCGAGGACCGCCGCGACCCGATGCTCCCCGCCGCGCGACTCGTGCTGGCGGCGCGACGTGCGGCGACGTCCGGCGCGCGGGCGACGGTCGGCCGGATCGTGCCCAACCCCGGCGGCACCAACGTGATCGCGTCGTCCGTGGACGTGTGGCTGGACGCGCGGGCCGACGACGAGCCGCGCACCCGCGAGGTGGTCGAGCGGATCACCGACGAGGCCCGCGCGGCGGCGTCCGACGAGGGCTGTGAGGTCCGCGTGTCCGAGGAGAGCTGGGGCGGGACGGTCGTGTTCGACCGCGGTCTCATGTCCCGCATCCGGGAGGCGATCGGCGGTGACACGCCGGCGCTGCCGACCGGCGCCGGCCACGACGCCGGCATCCTGGCCGCGCACGTCCCGACCGCGATGCTGTTCGTGCGCAACCCGACCGGGATCAGCCACGCGCCGGAGGAGTTCGCCGAGGCGGACGACTGCGCGGCGGGCGTGGCGGCGCTGGCGACGACGTTGGAGCACCTGGCCACATGACGGGCTGCCGATGAAGAGCTTCTGGTGTGAGCGGGCGTGGCTGCCGGACGGCATCGCGTCGCGCGTCCTGGTGCGCGTGGACAAGGGCCTCATCACCTCCGTGTCCACAGTGGACACGATTCCGCTCGGCGTGGAACGCCTGCACGGCTTGGTGTTCCCCGGTTTTGCCAACGCGCACTCGCACGCGTTCCACCGGGCGTTGCGCGGACGCACGCACTCGGACGGCGGCGGCACGTTCTGGACGTGGCGCGACCGGATGTACGCGGTGGCGGAGCGGCTGACCCCCGACTCGTACCTGAAGCTCGCCACGGCGGTGTACGCGGAGATGGCCGTGGCCGGCGTGACGGCGGTGGGCGAGTTCCACTACCTGCACAACGGCGGGAACGAGATGGCGGAGGCCCTGCGGCAGGCCGCCCGCGACGCCGGCATCCGCATCACCCTGTTGGACGCTTGCTACCTGGCGGGTGGGATCGGTCAGCCCGTGCGCGGGGTGCAGGAGCGGTTCTCGGACGGCACGGGTGACCGGTGGCTCGACCGGGTGGCTGAGCTGCGCGGGGACGACAACACCCGGATCGGCGCCGCGATCCACTCCGTCCGCGCGGTGCCACGTGAAACATTGTCGCTGGTAGCGGGCGCGTTCCCCGATCGGCCGCTGCACGTCCACCTGTCGGAGCAACCGGCCGAGAACGACGCTTGCCTGGAGTCGTACGGCCTGACGCCGACCGAGTTGCTGGCGGAGGCGGGCGCCCTCACGCCGCGCACGACGGCCGTCCACGGAACCCACCTGTCCGACAAGGACATCGGCCTGCTGGGGTCGACCCGGACGGGCGTGTGCTTCTGCCCGACCACGGAGGCGGACCTGGCGGACGGCATCGGCCCGGCGCGCGAGTTGGCGGAGGCCGGGTCGCCGTTGTCGCTGGGCAGCGACCAGCACGCCGTGGTCGACCCGTTGGTGGAGGCACGCACGTTGGAGCACAACGAGCGGTTGCGCACCGGCCGCCGCGGCCGGTTCACCCCGGCGGAACTCGTCGGCGCGCTGACCAACCACGCCTCGATCGGGTGGCCCGAGGCGGGCCGGCTCGAAGTGGGCGCGCCGGCGGACTTCGTGGCGGTCCGGACGAACTCCGTCCGGACGGCCGGCGCCGAGCCCGAGCAGCTGGTCCTGGCCGCCACCGCGTCGGACGTCGCGGTGGTGGTGGTCGGCGGCAAGGTCGTGGCCAGGGACGGCGTGCACGAGCGGTTGGGCGACGTCGCCCGGCTCCTGACCGAGGTGATCCCCTGATCGAGTGATGGGATTCCCAGTGTTGTCGGCCCCGATCACCATCATGGGTCGCATGCCACCAGCACGCCCACCTTTTCGCCGTCGGAAACTGGCCCGCCGCATCCGCCGGATGCGGGAGGCGGCCGGGATGACGATCGAGGACGCCGCCGCCGCGCTCGACAAGCACCGCAACAGCCTCTACCGGCTGGAGGCCGGCGAGACACGGCTCGACGTCCACCTGGCCCGCTCGATGATGGACGTGTACGACCACTACGACCCCGACCTCATCGACGCGGTGCGCGAGGCGCTGCGGCCGGGGTGGTGGACGGCCTTCGGCTTGCGGGACATGGGGTACGTCGACGTCGAGACCGAAGCGTCGACGGTGTGGGAACTGGCGCTGGTCCTGCTTCCCGGTCTCCTGCAAACCGAGTCGTACGCGCGCGCTGTCCTGGAGGCGAATTCACTCAAGCGGACCAAGCCGGAACTGGCCGCTCAGGTGAAGGTCCGCATGATCCGCCAACAGCGCCTGACCTCGGAGGAGAACCCGCTGCGGCTGGTGGCGCTCGTCGACGAGAGCGCCTTGCGGCAGCTGGTCGGCGGCGGGGAGGTCATGCGCGACCAGTTGGGCCACTTGGTGATGGTCGCCGAACTGGAGACGGTGACCCTTCGCGTGTTGCCGAGGGATCTGGGTGCCCATGCCGGCCAGGAGGGGGCGTTCACGCTGCTCGACTTCTCCGACGTCGAGGATCCGTCGTTGCTCTACGTCTCGCACGCGACGGGCTCGCTCCACATCGAAGATCCGGAACAGGTCCGGCGGGCTAGAATGCGGTTCGACCACCTGCTCGGGCGGGCGCTCGGTCCGGAGGATTCGATCGCCACGATCGAGCGGATACTTGCCGAGTCGGAATGAGAGGCGGTCCTGTGTCCACTGTGGACCAAGCGGGCCTGGTGTGGCGGAAGAGCAGCCGCAGCGGCGGCGGCAACAACGACAACTGCGTCGAGGTGGCCTTCTCCGCTCCCGAGGTGGCGGTGCGGGACTCGAAGAAGCCCGACGCGGGCGTGTTGGCGTTCCCGTCGTCGGCCTGGCAGCGGTTCCTGCGTTCGTGACCAGCACGCTCGTCACCGGCATCGGTGAGCTGACCACCAACGACCCCGAGCTGGGTCGCCTCACCGGCGCCGCACTGGTCTTCACCGACCGGGTGGAGTGGGTGGGCCCCGCGTCCTCCGCGCCCGCCGCCGACGCGCGCGTCGACGTGGAGGGGCGCGCGGTCCTCCCCGGTTGGGTGGACAGCCACACGCACCTGCTGTTCGCGGGCGACCGGACGGCCGAGTTCGAGGCCCGGATGGCCGGCCAGGCGTACGCGGCGGGCGGTATCGCGGTGACGGTCGACGCCACCCGCGCGGCGTCCGACGACGACCTGGCCGCGAACCTGGCGCGGCACGTCGCCGAGGCCGTCGCCCAGGGCACGACCACGATCGAGACGAAGACCGGCTACGGGCTGACCGTGGCCGACGAGGTGCGCTCGGCCCGGATCGCCGCCGAGCACGCCGACGAGGTGACGTTCCTGGGCGCGCACCTCGTGCCGCCGGGCGCCGACCCGGACGAGTACGTGGCGCTGGTGGTCGGCGACATGCTGGACGCGGTCGCGCCGCACGTGCGGTGGGCGGACGTGTTCTGCGAGCGTGGCGCGTTCGACGAGGACCAGTCGCGGGCCGTCCTCGAAGCCGCCCGCGCCAAGGGGCTCGGCCTGCGCGTGCACGGCAACCAGTTGGGCGAGGGGCCGGGCGTCCGGCTCGCCGTGGAGCTGGGCGCGGCGAGCGTCGACCACTGCACCCACCTGTCCGATGTGGACGTCGAGGCGTTGGCCGGCTCGGACACCGTGGCCACGCTGCTCCCGGCGTGCGACCTGTCGACCCGTCAACCGCTCCCGCCCGCCCGCAGGCTGCTGGACGCCGGCGCGACCGTCGCCCTGGCCAGCAACTGCAACCCCGGCAGCTCCTACACGACCTCGATGGCCTACGGCATCACCACGGCCGTCCTCCAGATGCGGCTGACCGTCGAGGAAGCCGTCACCGCGGCCACCCTCAACGGCGCGAAAGCGTTGCGGCGCACGGACGTCGGCCACCTCTCGCCGGGTGCCCGCGCCGACGTGCACGTGCTCGACGCGCCCTCGACCACCCACCTGGCGTACCGGCCGGGTGTCCCGCTCACCCACGCCGTGTGGCGGGCAGGCGTTCGACGGCGGTGAGGGCGGCCGACGCGCTGTCCGGGTGGGCGGGCAGGAGCGGGAGGCGGACGTCCGGGGTCGGGATGCGGCCTTGGGCGTGCAGCACGGCCTTGACCACGGACGGGTTCGGCTCGGTGAACAGGGCGGCCGACAGCAGGCTCAGCCGTCCTCCCAGGGCTCGTGCCTCGGCCACGTCGCCGGCGTGCCAAGCCTCGATCAGCCGCACGAACCGGGCGGTGGCGACGTGCGCCGAGGCCAGGATGCCGCCGTGCGCGCCGAGCGCCAGCAGCGGCGAGATGAACGCGTCGTCCCCGCCGAGGACCGCCAGGTCGGACGGCAGGTCGGCGAACAGGTCCACCGTGTCGGCGTTGATCCCGCCCGGCGCGTACTTCAGGCCCGCCACGCCGGGCACGTCCGCCAGGCGCCGCAACGTCGCCGCGGACAGGTACTGGCCGGTGCGGTACGGGATGTCGTAGACGACCAGCGGCACCGGGCTGTCCGCGGCCAGCCGGGTCAGGTGGGCCAGCGCGCCTTCCTCGCCCGGCCGGACGAACGACGGCACGGTGGTCAGCGCCGCCACCACTTCCGGGTGGTCGGCCAACGCCCGGAGCGCCTCCGGGGTGTTCGCGCCGACGACCAGCGGCGCGTGCCGGTCCCGGCACACCCTGGTCACCACGCGGAGGACGGCCCGCTGCTCGGCCGGGTCGAGGGAGGACGGCTCCGCCGTCGTGCCCAACGCCACCAGGCCACGCGCGCCGTCGGCCAGCACCTGGACGGCCAACGCCTCCAGCGCGTCGAGCGCCACGCCGCCGGAGCGGTCGAACGGCGTGATCAAGGGGACGTACAAGCCGGTGAGCGTCATGAACCCACGGTGCACGCCCGAACCGTGAAGGACCAGCTCGCGTTCCTGCGGGCGACCGTAAGCTGAGCTGATGCTCGATGTCCGCCGCCTGCGGCTCCTGCGCGACCTGGCCCGCCTGGGCACGATCGCGGCCGTCGCCCAGGCCCGCGCCTACACGCCGTCGGCCGTGTCCCAGCAGCTCGCCGCCCTGCAACGGGAAGCGGGCGTGCCGCTGCTCGAACACACCGGCCGCAGCGTCCGCCTCACGCCCGCCGCCACCGCCCTCGTCCACCACACCGAGGCGGTCCTCGCCGCCCTGGAAGCCGCGTCCGCAACGCTCGCCGCCGCCCGCACCGGCCTGTCCGGCACCGTGCGGATCGGCGCGTTCCCCAGCGCCGTCCCGACCCTCCTGCCGGCCGCGCTGGTCGCCCTCGGTCGCGACCACCCGGCACTCGACCTGATGGTCACCGAGTTGGACCCGGTCGACGTGCCCGACGCCCTGCGGGACGGCCGCCTCGACGTGGCGCTGTGGCACGACTACGACGTCGCGCCCGTCGAATCCGACCCGGGAGTGGACTCCGTGCGGCTGCTGGACGAGAAGGTGTTCCTCGCCGTGCCGGCCGAGGGGTGGCCCGACCGGACCGTCGCGGGCACGCGAGAGGCGGCGTGGATCGTCGGCACCCCCGGCACGCTCTGCCACACCGTGGCGATGCGCGTCTGCCAGGCGGCCGGCTTCACGGCGCGCGTGCGGCACCACGCCGACGACTTCACCGCCGTGCTCGCGCTCGTCGCCGCGGGTCAGGGCGTGGCCCTCGTGCCGGAACTGGCCGCCGCGCACCCGCCGGCCGACGTCCGCCTGGTCCCGCTCGACGTCCACCGCCGCACCCGCATCGCCTACCGCCGCGGCGCCGCCGGCCATCCCGTGATCGCCGCGTGCGTCGCCGCCCTGGAGTCCTCGACCTCCGCCTACCTGGTTTCCCCGCCTTCGGCGTGAGCGGCCCGCCGCGCACCGCACCGTGGCCGCCGTGAACCCGCACCGTGGCCGCCGCGCGTCGCACCACGGCCACCCGCGCCGCGTCCACGACGGCCGCTCGGGGGAGGAGCGGTGCGCGGCGAGTTGAGGCAGGCTTGTCGCATGGAATACACCCAGCTCGGCCGTTCCGGCCTGTCCGTGTCCCGCCTCTGCCTGGGCACGATGAACTTCGGGCCGGAGACGTCGGAGGCCGACAGCCACACGATCATGGACCGCGCCCACGAGCACGGCATCAACTTCTTCGACACCGCCGACGTGTACGGGTGGCAGCGCGGCGAGGGCATCACCGAGAACATCATCGGCCGGTGGTTCGCGCAGGGCGGCGAGCGGCGCGAGAAGACAGTGCTGGCCACCAAGCTGTACGGCGACATGGGGGACTGGCCGAACGAGAAGCGGCTGTCCGCCCTGCACATCCGACGGGCCGCCGACGCGTCCCTGCGGCGGTTGCAGACCGACTACATCGACCTGTTCCAGATGCACCACGTCGACCGGGACACCCCGTGGGACGAGATCTGGGAGGCGTTCTCGGTGCTGCGGCAGCAGGGGAAGGTCATCTACTTCGGCTCGTCCAACTTCGCCGGGTGGCACATCGCGCAGGCGCAGGAGGCGGCGCGCAGCCGTCACTTCCTCGGCCTGGTCAGCGAGCAGTCGATCTACAACCTGGTGAACCGGTTCGTGGAGCTGGAAGTCCTCCCGGCCGCGCGGCACTACGGCGTCGGCGTGATCCCGTGGTCGCCCCTGGGCGGCGGACTGCTCGGCGGCGTGCTGCGCAAGCAGCGCGAGGGCGGCGCGGTGCGCGGCAACGCCGGCCGCAGCCTGGAGGCGCTGGAGAAGCACCGCGACGCCGTCGAGGCGTACGAGAAGCTGTCCGCCGACCTCGGCGAGGACCCGGCGAACGTCGGCCTGGCGTGGCTGCTGCACCAGGAGGGCGTGACGGCGCCGATCATCGGCCCCCGCACCGCCGACCAGCTCGACGGATCGCTCCGGTCCACCGAGATCGTGCTGGACGCCGAGGTCCTGGCGAAGCTGGACGAGCTGTTCCCGGCCCCCGGCCCGAACGGCGCCAAGCCCGCGCCGGAGGCGTACGCCTGGTAGGGCGAGCGCCGGCGGGTCGTGAACCACGGCCCGCCGGCCCCACGCTCAGTCCTCGAAGTCCTCGTCGTCACGCGCCAGGTAGGTGGCCAGGCGCTCGACCGCCGTCTCGAAGTCCGGGTTCGCGTCCACGAAGGACCGGAGCTTGTCGGCCAGCCACGCGAACGTCACCTCCTCCTCCCCGCGACGGCTCTCCAGTTCCTCGATGCCACGATCGGTGAAGTACACGGTCTTCCTCCACGAACGAGCCGAGCCGCCGAAACCCGGAGGTCTCGACGGCTCGGCGGAACCCGACGGGTGTTACTCGAACGCCTTGGCGATCAGCTCGCGCTGCTCCACCTCGTGCACCTTGGACGAGCCCGCCGACGGCGCGGCCATCGGACGGCGCGAGACCCGCTTGACGGCGAACCTCGTGGGCAGCAGCTCGGGCAGCGCCAGGCCGAAGAACGGCCACGCACCCTGGTTCGCCGGCTCCTCCTGGACCCAGCGGACCTCGGTGGCGTTGGGGTAGCGGTCCAGCGCCTCGGTCAGCTTGCGCGCGGGCACGGGGTAGAGCTGCTCGACCCGCACCACGGCGACGTCCTTGGCGGCCTGCTTCTCCTGCTCCGCGGCCAGCTCGTAGTAGATCTTGCCGCTGCACAGCAGGACCTTGCGGACCGCGTTCGGGTCGACGCCGCTGTGGTCGTCGATGACCGACTGGAAGCGGTCCTCCACGAAGTGCTCGACCGGGCTGGTCGCGGCCTTCAGGCGCAGCATCGACTTGGGCGTGAACACCACCAGCGGCCGGTTCACGCCGTCCAGCGCGTGGCGGCGCAGCAGGTGGAAGTAGTTCGCCGGCGTCGACGGCACGGCGATCGTCATCGAGCCCTCCGCGCACAGCTGGAGGAACCGCTCGATCCGGCCGGACGTGTGGTCCGGGCCCTGGCCCTCGTGGCCGTGCGGCAGCAGCAGCACGACGTCGGAGACCTGGCCCCACTTCGCCTCACCGGACGAGATGAACTCGTCGATGATCGGCTGCGCGCCGTTGACGAAGTCGCCGAACTGCGCCTCCCACAGCACCAGCGCGTCCGGGTTGGCCACCGAGTAGCCGTACTCGAAGCCCAGCGCCGCGAACTCGGACAGCACCGAGTCGTACACCATGAACTTGCCCTGGTTCTCGGCCAGGTGCTGCAGCGGGGTGTACTCGTCGGACTTCTTGCGGTCCACCAGGGTCGCGTGCCGCTGCACGAACGTGCCGCGCCGCGAGTCCTGGCCGGCGAGGCGGACCGTGCGGCCCTCCAGCACCAGCGAGCCGAACGCCAGCAGCTCCGCGAACGCCCAGTCGATGCCGCCCTCGCGGGCCATCTTGGCGCGCCGCTCCAGCACCGGCTTGACCCGCGGGTGCGGGGTGAAGCCCTCGGGCAGGTTGACGTGCGCGTCCGCGATCTTCTCGATCACCGAGCGGTCGACGCCGGTGGGCAGCTTGGTCGGGACCTGCTGCTCCTCCTCGATCGACGGCGAGGTCTTGATCGGGTGCTTCTCCAGCTCCCGGACCTCGTTGAACACGTGCTCCAGCTGCGAGGAGAAGTCCTGCAACGCCTTCTCGGCCTCTTCGACGGAGATGTCGCCGCGACCGATCAGGGACTCGGTGTACGTCTTGCGCACCGAGCGCTTGGTGTCGATCACGTCGTACATCGCCGGCTGCGTCATCGAGGGGTCGTCGCCCTCGTTGTGGCCGCGTCGGCGGTAGCAGACCATGTCGATCACGACGTCCTTGTTGAACGCCTGCCGGTAGTCCACCGCCAGCTTCGCGACCCAGTAGCACGCCTCCGGGTCGTCGCCGTTCACGTGGAACACCGGCGCGCCGATCATCTTCGCCACGTCGGTCGAGTACTTCGACGAGCGCGAGTGCTCGGGCGCGGTGGTGAAGCCGACCTGGTTGTTGACGACCACGTGCACCGTGCCGCCGGTGCGGTAGCCGCGCACGAGCGCCAGGTTCAGCGTCTCGGCGACCACGCCCTGGCCCGCGAACGCGGCGTCGCCGTGCAGCGCGACCGGCAGGACGGTGAAGCCCTCGCCGCCCTTGTCGAGCATGTCCTGCTTGGCGCGGACGATGCCCTCCAGCACCGGGTCGACGGCTTCGAGGTGCGACGGGTTCGCGGTCAGCGACACCTTCGTCTCGCCGTCGCCGAACATCCGGAAGTACTTGCCCTCGGCGCCCAGGTGGTACTTGACGTCGCCCGAGCCGTGCGCCTGGCCGGGGTCGAGGTTGCCCTCGAACTCGCGGAAGATCTGCGAGATCGGCTTGCCGACGATGTTCGCCAGCACGTTCAGCCGGCCGCGGTGCGGCATGCCGATGACGACCTCGTCGATCTCGTGCTCGGCGGCCTTGTCCAGCACCGCGTCGAGCAGCGGGATGACCGTCTCGCCGCCTTCGAGCGAGAACCGCTTCTGGCCGACGTACTTCGTCTGCAGGAAGGTCTCGAACGCCTCGGCGGCGTTGAGCTTCGACAGGATGTACTTCTGCACGGTGGCCGGCGGCTTCTCGTGCGGCACCTCGACGCGCTCCTGGATCCAGAGGCGCTCCTCCGGGTCGAGGATGTGCATGTACTCGACGCCGACCGTGCGGCAGTACGAGTTGCGCAGGACGCCGAGGATGTCGCGCAGCTTCATCCGCTCCTGGCCCGCGAACCCGCCGACCGGGAACTCCCGGTCCAGGTCCCACAGGGTCAGGCCGTGCGACAGGACGTCGAGGTCCTGGTGGCTGCGCTGGCGGTAGTTCAGCGGGTCCGTGTCGGCCATCAGGTGGCCGCGGGTGCGGAACGCGTCGATCAGCTCGATGACGCGGGCGGTCTTGTCGACCGCGCCCTCGGGGATGTCGGCGACCCAGCGGATCGGCTCGTACGGCAGCCGCAGCGACGTGAAGACGTCGTCGTAGAAGCCGTCCTCGCCGAGCAGCAGCTGGTGCACGCGCTTCAGGAACTCGCCCGACTCCGCGCCCTGGATGATGCGGTGGTCGTACGTGGAGGTGAGCGTGATGATCTTGCTGACGCCCATGTCGGTCAGGGCCTGCTCGCTGGTGCCCTGGAAGTGGGCCGGGTACTCCATGGCGCCGACGCCGATGATCGCGCCCTGGCCCGCCTGGAGGCGCGGCACCGAGTGGTTGGTGCCGATCGTGCCCGGGTTGGTCAGCGAGATGGTGGTGCCCGCGAAGTCCTCGGTGGTCAGCGAGCCGGACCTGGCCTTGCGGATCAGGTCCTCGTACGCCTGCCAGAACTGCGTGAACGTCATGTTCTCGCAGCCCTTGATCGAGGCCACGACGAGCGTGCGCGAGCCGTCCTTGCCGGGCAGGTCGATCGCCAGGCCGAAGTTGACGTGCTCGGGCGTGACCACGAACGGCTTGCCGTCGACCTCGGCGTAGTGGCGGTTCATGTTCGGGTACGCCTGCAGCGCCCGGATCACCGCGTAACCGATCAGGTGGGTGAAGGAGACCTTCCCGCCGCGGGTCCGCTTGAGGTGGTTGTTGATCACGATGCGGTTGTCGGCCAGCAGCTTGGCGGGCACGGCGCGCACGCTCGTCGCGGTCGGAACGGTGAGCGACAGCTCCATGTTCTTCGCGATGGCGGCGGAGGCGCCGCGGAGCTGCTTCTGCTCCACGCCCTGGGCCGGCTGCACCGGCGCGGCCTTGGCGGCCTGGGCGGGTGCGGGCTTGGTGGTGGGCTTCGGGGCGGCCGGCGCCGGGCTCTTGGGCTGCTGCGCGGGCGCCGGTGTGGCGGCGGGCGCGGGTGCGGCCGGAGCGGGCTTGGTGGCGGTCGTGGTGCCGTTCTCCGCGGCCGTCGTCGCGGCCCCGTTGCCCGACCGCTGCGTCGACTTGTAGTCGGCGAAGAAGTCGTGCCAGGCCGGGTCTACCGACGACGGGTCGGCGAGGAACTGCTCGTACATCTCCTCGACCAGCCACTCATTGGGGCCGAACTGTGAAGCAGGACTGCTGCTGGACACGGCTGGCGCTCGCCTCTATCCATCTCGCTCTTGGTAATGACTCACTCATGGTCAGGCTAGTCCCCCGTCTGGTGCAGTTCACACACAGGAGGGGGCGGGCAACGAGTGTTCGCTCACAGGATCGATCAGGTCATCGGTCCCGTTATGGGTGCTTGAGCATCACTTGAGGTTAAGCCCGTCACGTGTCTCGCATGGCGTCGACTTGGCTTCGTTCCGCGCACCGGCGGCGAGGAGGGGCTGTGAGGCGTTCAGCGGGGTGAACCCAGGGCTTTGAGCTGCGTGTTCAACTTCCCGGTTGACATGTCCGCCGGGCCTTCGTATCGTTGTCTTCAACCGAACGGTTGAGTAAGGAGTTGGCGGTGGACGACCAGTTGTCGCGGGTGTTCTCGGCCCTGGCCGACCCGATCAGGCGCGACATGGTGGCGCGGCTGGCGGTCGGCGACGCGACCGTGAACGAGTTGGCCGAGCCGTACTCCGTGACCGTGCAGGCCGTGTCGAAGCACCTCAAAGTGCTGGAGGGGGCGGGGCTCGTCAGCCGCGCCAAGGACGCGCAGCGACGGCCCGTCCACCTCGAAGCGGAGGTGTTCGACCTGATGACGAAGTGGATCGAGCGCTACCGGCGCGAGGCGGAGCAGCGCTACCGGCGGTTGGACGCCGTGCTCGCCGAGATGGCGTCCGAAGAGCAGGACCAAGCACCCGAACGAGCAGGAGGAGCAGCATCATGACCACGACCACGCACCCCGAGACCAGCATCGACGCCGACCCGGCCGTGCCGGCCATCCACATCACCCGCGAGTTCTCCGCGCCGGTGGAGGCCGTCTTCCGGGCCCACCTCGACCCCGACCTGGTGGTGAAGTGGCTCGGCCCGCGGTCCATCACGATGCGGATCGACCGCTGGGACGCCACCACGGGCGGCGCCTACCGCTACACCCACAGCCTCGGCGACGAGGACTACAAGTTCTACGGCTCGTTCCACGAGGTGCGGCCCAACTCGCGGATCGTGCAGACGTTCACGTTCGAGGGATTCCCGGACGGGGTGAGCCTGGAGACGCTGACGTTCGAGGACCTCGGCGGCGGGCGGACCCGGCTGCACGTGGTCAGCGTCTTCGAGAGCGTCGAGGCCAGGGACATGGCGCTGGCCAGCGGTATGGAGACCGGGGTCGTCGAGGGCTACGAGCGGCTGGACGACGTGCTCGCCAAGGCCTGACCTCAGCTTCCACCCACCCACCCACCCACCCACGCCCCGCACGCCTACCCGGCTGCGGGGCAGCCTCGTGCCCACCCACGCCGGCCCTTCGGACCTGCCACGCCCCAGGCTCCACCCGCACCCGCCGGCCCGCCACCGGCCCTCCCGCACCGCCTGCTGGGCCGCTACACCGGCTCACCGCCTGCATCCACCTGGCCGCCGCACCCACCAGCCCGCGGCCCGGCGCGCACCCGCCTGCCAGGTCGCCACGCCCGCCCGCCGCCTGCACCCGCCAGGCCGCCCGCCCCGCCGGTCCATGAACCGTCTGCCTGGCCGACCGCCTGCCCACTGCGTGCATCGCCTGCACCTCGACTCGCAGGCTCCGGCTGGACTGTCTGCGGTGCGCCGGCCAAGCTCCTGCTCGCGCAGGGCCGGTGCGCTTGCCTCATCCGCGTGCTCGAGCAGTGGCGCATCGACCGCGGCGGGGGCGGGCTGGGTGGTGGGTGGTTCGACCGGTTGCGCGGGTTGGTGGGGCCGGTTAGTGGGTGGCGGTGAGTTCGGTTTCTTCCCCCAGGTCGGCGCCGTGCGACCACAGCCGGGCGTAGTGGCCGTTCGCCTCCAGCAGCTCGGCGTGCGTGCCCTGCTCCACGATCCGGCCCTCGGACAGCACCACGATCCGGTCCGCCCGCGCCGCCGTCGCCAGGCGGTGGGCCACGACGAACGTCGTCCGCGCGCCGGCCAGGTGGTCGCTCGCCTCCAGCACCGCGGACTCGGTGGCCGGGTCCAAGGCCGCCGTGGCCTCGTCCAGCAGGAGCAGGGCGGGCTGGACCAGTTCGGCACGGGCCAGCGCGACCAGTTGGCGTTGGCCGGCGGACAGGCCTTGGCCCCGTTCACCGACCTGCTGGTGGAACGCGGCGGGCAGGGCGGCCACGACCGGCAGGGCGCCGACGGCGCGGACCGCCGCCTCCACCTCGGCCCGCGTCGCGTCGGGCTTGCCGTACGCGACGTTCTCCGCGACGTCCCCGCCGAACAGGTGCGCCTCCTGCGGCACGATGCCGAGCCGCCTGCGCAGCGCGGACAGGTCGTACTCCCGGACGTCCACGCCGTCGATCAGCACCGTGCCCCCGGTCGCGTCGTAGAACCGCGCCACGAGCTTGACCAGCGTCGACTTGCCCGCACCGGTCGCGCCTACCAGCGCCACGGTCTCGCCCGGCGCGACGTGCAGCGAGATCCCCTCCACGGCGGGCCGCGTGGTGCCCTGGTACGCGAAGCTCACGTCGCGCAGCTCCACCTCCCCGCGCAACGTCGTCACGGGCACCGGGTCGGCGGCCGGCGGGACGGTGCTCGGCGTCCGCAGCAGGTCGCCGATGCGGCTCAGGCCGACCCTCGCCTGCTGGTAGCCGTCGAACACGCCGGACAGCTGGTACAGCGGTGAGAAGAACAGGCCCAGGTACAGCACGAACGCCAGCAGCACGCCGGGGGACAGCGTGCCGTCGGCCACCCGGTACGCGCCCACGACGAGGATGCCCGCCTGCGCCACGCCCGACAGCAGGGACAGGAACGGGAAGTACGTGGCGATGTACCGCTGCGCCCGGATGCGGGACCGGCGGTACGCGTTGCTGCGCTCCGCGAACGCCTCGGCCGACCGCGCCTCACGGGTGTACGCCTGCGAGACGCGCAGCCCGGACACGTTCTCCTGCAGGTCGGCGTTGACGGCGCTGACGCGCTCCCGCGCCTCCGCGTACGCGGCCGACGACAGCCGCTGGAAGATCACCGTCGCGATCAGCAGCACCGGCAGGACGCTCAACGCCACCAGCGCCAACCCGGGATCGGTCGCCACCAGGGCCACCGCGATGCCGACCACGGTGAGCACGCTGATCGCGAACGTCGTCAGCCCCGTCTGCAGAAAACTGGACAGGGCGTCCACATCCGTCGTCATCCGGGTCATGATCCGGCCGGCCATCTCGCGCTCGTAGTAGTCGAGCCCGAGCCGTTGCAGGTGCGCGTAGCTGCGCACCCGCAGCAGGTACAGCAGCCGCTCGCCGACCCGCGACGTGACCACCTGGCCCACCGCCGACGACACCCACCCCAGCGCCACCAGCGTGAAGCTGATCGCGACCGCCACCCACAGCCAGCCGACCTCGCCGTCCACCACGCCCCGGTCGATGCCGAGCCGCACCAGGCTCGGCGCGGCGACCGCCAGCGCCGTGTCGACCAGCAGCAACCCGGCCACGCCGAGCATCGCCCACCGCACCGGGCGCAGCAGGGTCCGCAACCGGAACCCCGGGTCGGGCGCGCGCGGGTCCTCGCCGTGCAGCTCCGGCACCTCGCGCGCGGGCGGCAGGGCGTGGA